>NZ_JBHFQH010000029.1:0-12985 GCF_041949995.1 Virgibacillus sp. JSM 102003 | reverse complement strand
AAGATGAGACTTCCCATCACTTCGAGTGAGTAAGATCCCTCAGAGACGATGAGGTTGATAGGTCCGAGGTGGAAGCGTGGTGACACGTGGAGCTGACGGATACTAATAGATCGAGGACTTAACTAATCAATACTGGATAAAACGTTGTTGTGAAGCTCTTATTTAGTTTTTAGGGTATAAAATTTTGAAAACCTAAGGTTAAGATGTTCTGTTTAAACACAAAACATCTGAATGTCTGGTAGCATTAGCGGAGAGGACACACCTGTTCCCATGCCGAACACAGTAGTTAAGCTCTCCAGCGCCGATGGTAGTTGGGGCTTTGCCCCTGCAAGAGTAGGACGCCGCCAGGCAAATGATAAAAGCCAGGATATGATCATTCATATCCTGGCTGTTTTCTATTGTAAGAAAGATTAAGCAAACAAAGCTTTATAAATACGCATGGGTTCTTATCGCAATACATAAAATTTCACAATAAAATGAATCTAGACTTGCATAAACGGTATATGAATATAAATTTAAGAGGCTGTGGATTAAGACAAATAATAACAGGATAGAATGTTAGAGCGTTCATTTTCAATGGTTAGATCTCGCAGTTGATATAAATGCGATGTAGTATGGTGAAATATTCAACCTTGATGAGTGACCGTTTCAAGCAATTTTCCCAGCATTTGTGTACTCACAAGCGTGAGACTATGGCAAGTAAGACTGCGAAAGTGAAACTTTGATTCATAGATCAGATTTTACTTTGACTAATCACTTGTGCTATTTTTTTCAAAACGGGCCATCCGATCGTTTAAATGCATTTATTCACTAGTCAGGATTGTGCCCGCTGATTTGCCGGATCCTCATTCCGTTATTTCCTGAAAAATGCCTATTTTAATCATGTTATGTAATCCTCATTCCGCTATTTTTCCTTTTTAATCACATTTTACTTTAATTTTGTGTAAATAACGGAACCACGATCCGCTTCAATACTTTGAGTTCATACTCTGGTCCCTTTGCCCTCTCCTTTTGTTACTACGCCTTTGGCTTTCTTGTCGATGGATGCAATAAGGCAGGCAGGAACAATAAACATAATCAGGAAATCCAACGCAATTTTAATCAATTCAAATTTCCACTGCTTTAGCTATGGGAGTATAACTACTGAATATTCAAACAAACCGATTAGATTTCAAAATAAGCAGTAATTTCTTCTCTTGGTAAATAATTCCCAATATAAAATGTTCCGAAAATAGCATACTTAGCACTGACTTCATCAAATCGTGTATCGTATATAAGCTTCTTAAACTTCAGTGGATCATCACAAAAAAGAGAAACTCCCCATTCGTAGTCGTCAAAGCCAATTGCCCCTGTAATGATGCGTTTTACATCCTCTGTATATGGCTTACTTGTTGCGATATGCTCGAACATCATACGGCCTCGTTCTCGTTTTGGTAACGTAAACCAGTTGTTAATTTCTCCCCGTAACTTACTCATCGGATAAAAGCAGATATAGTTTGTCTTGGGAATAGTTGGATAAAGTTTTTCGAGCATTGCAGGATCTTCATATGGGTCTGTCTCACGTTTTGTATAAGAGCTTTTCTCAATAATTGACACATATGAATATACAGGTTGTGTGTAGTGAGCAAGAGCTGTCTTATTAAATTGACTTTCAAGCTTGTTTAGATCCTTCATAGTTGGTCGGAGAACCATAAACATTAGGTCAGCTTTCTGCCCAACAATCGAGTACAAAGTATGACTGCCTTCCTGGTTGTCTTCTACAGTTTGCCACTCGCTTAATAAATTTTTAAACTCATTCAGAGCCTTATTCCTTTCATCCTCTGTGGCCTGCTGCCACTTCTCCCAGTTAATAGTTCTGAAATCATGCAGTGTATACCATCCGTCAAATGTAGTTACAGATTCGACCATTTAAAATCACTCCTAAGTTAAATATGCTGTTTATAGTGTAAATAATACTCGTGCAATCGTTGTATTATTGTGATTAATATCACGCTATTAGTTGTAAATGTGAAGCATTTGTGATTTTAATAAATAAAAAAGCGCCCCCCTGAGGGTGCGCTTAATGTAATGGTTAGCCCATTGTGTTCGGACCAGATTGATGCTGATTACCGTTGTTCATTTGTGAAACAAAAGGCATCATTTTTTGCATGGTTTGACCAAAGTTCTGATTGTTCTTTGTCATTGAATAATAAGTTGCTGCGCCAACACCCAAAGAAGCGAGTAAAGGTATCCACATGTCATTCCTCTGCATTTAAATCCAACCCTTCCTAAAAATATCGCCATACATTAGTAGCATTGCACAAAAATTTTAAAACATGTTAGGTATCAAATACCAGTATAGTTTCCAGTTTCGAGTGCAGCATTGATACCAGCTAATCTGCCTGTAACCAATGCAGATGTAATATTATAGCCACCAGTGTAGCCATGTATATCCAGTATCTCACCGCAAAAATAAAGTCCGTGCATAATTTTGGATTGCATTGTGTTTGGAACAACTTCTTTAATGGATACTCCACCGCCAGTTACAAATGCTTTATCCAGGGAGAGTGATCCATTTACATTGAAAGAGAAATGTTTAATTTGGTGAACAATTGTCCGAATGACTTCTTTGGAAATGTTTGCTGCTTTTTGCTCTTCACTAACTTGATGCGTACTAAGAATATAAGTAAGGAGCCGTTCAGGTATCGTACCTTTTAAGATATTTTTTATTGACTTTTTGGGATTTTCCTCCATAGCAACTAAAATGGATTGTACCAGATTCTCTTCTTTTTCGTCAGGTAATACGTCAAGAACCATTTGAACCTCATTTCGACCTTTCATAAGTTCTTTAACTACAAATTGGGAACATCGTAATACTGCAGGACCAGATATGCCGAAATGTGTGAATATCATGTCCATTTGATGTGTAATTATAGGTTTGTTTTTTTTATTTAATACAGTTAACGCTACATCACGTAAAGACAACCCTTGCAGGCTTTTATTTTTGATAAACGATTCATTTGAAGTAAGCGCAACTTCTGTTGGATATAATTCAGTTACAGTATGCCCTGCTTTTTTAGCCCAAGCGTAGCCGTCACCAGTCGACCCTGTATGAGGAACAGCCCTGCCACCGACCGCTATAACAAGTGACTTCGTATGTAGTTTGGAATCATCAGCTAAGATAATGGTATGTTCATTTTCATCATAATGAACAGCATTTACAGTAGTGCTCATTTGTACATCGACATGCAATTCATCTAATTTATTTATTAACGCATTCACTACGGTCTTCGCGGAATTTGATGCAGGAAACATACGACCATGGTCTTCCTCCTTTAAACCAACACCCATACCTTCAAAAAAATCGATAATATCGTAGTTGTTGAATACGGAGAATGGACTGTATAGAAATTTTCCGTTTCCTGGTATATGTTTAATTACTTCTTCTTCTGGCAGCCGGTTTGTAACATTGCAGCGGCCACCACCAGAAATTGCAAGTTTCGTACCTAGCTTTTTGCCCTTCTCGATTAACATCGTTTTTGCACCACTTTCAGCTGCAGCGATGGAGGCCATAAGACCTGATGGACCGCCTCCAATAATTATTACATCATATGACACCTTTCTTCATCCCTTTCGTTACTAGCATAGCTCTTTTGGATTTATTGTAGAAAAAACATAGGATAAAAGCATACATTTTACTTTTAAATCAATAGTAGTTTGTATTAGTAAAAAGTGCAAAAATAATATGATTTTTCGTTTGCCTTATCGAATTATAACCTACATATTACTTATCTGTGATAAAATATCTTTAAAGAGGTTGTTCAAAAAGTCCGGAAAAAATGACGCATCGAATTTCGTCGTTAGCTTGCTTTTCCGTTGCTCATGTATTAAAAGCATACATTCCGCTACTCAAAGCTACGCTGCCTCGAACTTTCGACGCACATGACGTGCTATTGTCGGCGTTGCAACAGGACGTTGCGAACATAGCCGACTCGGTCATTTTCATCCTCCTTTTGAACACGCACTTAAACGTAATTTATTTATAGATGCAGGTGAAATAATGTCGAATATTGTTAGAGGCACTATGTTACTTACTGGTGCGTCATTTTTATCTAAATTTCTAGGGATGATTTATGTTATTCCTTTTCAATGGCTTGTCGGCGAAACAGGTGGGACACTCTACGCTTATGCCTATACGCCATATAGTATATTAATTAGTATATCTACAATTGGAGTACCCCTAGCCGTTTCGAAGTTCGTATCTAAGTATAATTCACTTGGTGATTATGAAACGGGAATGCGAATGTTTAAGGCAGGTATTGCCCTTATGGCTGTTACGGGTTTTCTTGGTTTCCTTGTTCTATTCTTCGGCGCAGAATTAATGGCAAGCTTTATCATTTCAAATGAGAATATTGGAGTGATTGCAACTGCCGATGTGACAATGGTTATTCGAGCAGTCAGTTTTGCCTTATTGATAATTCCGGCAATGAGTATTGTCCGAGGTTTTTTCCAAGGATATGAATCAATGGCACCTACCGCAGTTTCTCAAGTGGTTGAACAAATTGCTCGAATTATTTTTTTGTTAAGTGCAACGTTTATCGTAATGACTTTATTTGAATCCATTCCTATTGCAGTTGGTTTTGCAACATTCGCGGCTGTAATCGGTGCATTAGCATCCTGTGTTGTTTTATTCGTGTTTTGGCGTAAACGAAAACCAGCTATACAGAAGCAGATACAGCAACAGCGCGTCACACATGATATACCAAAAAAAGAACTTGTTAAGGAACTATTCAGCTATGCGGGACCGTTTGTCTTAGTAGGGATTGCAATTCCCTTATACCAGCTGGTTGATCAATTTACATTTAAGCGTGCGATGATAGCTATCGGAGAAGGAAATATTTCTGATATTGTCTATTCTGCTATTAATTTGTATGGTCATAAGCTTGTCATCATTCCTGTAACGATTGCTACCGGGTTATCACTTGCTGTTTTACCAGCGTTAACAAAATCATTTACCAAAGATAATAAACAGCTGTTAAATCAGCAAATAAATCAATCATTTCAAATAATACTAGTCCTTGTTGTACCTGCTGTTGTCGGCCTATCCATGCTTTCAGATGTAGCATATGGTTCTCTTTATGGAATGAAGCACATTTCTATGACAGGGTCGTTACTGGGCTGGTATGCACCGGTTGCATTATTATTTGCTTTATTTACGGTGACGGCGGCAATACTGCAGGGTGTCAATCAGCAGCGTTTTGCCGCGGTAAGTTTATCTGGTGGTTTATTGGTAAAGGTCCTGTTTAATATCCAGCTTATTCATATATTTGGAGCAAAAGGAGCTATTTTTGGGACAGCACTTGCTGCTGGAACGGCAGTCATACTGAATATTTGGCGGATAAAATCGTCGACCCAATTTTCTTTCAAACAAACGTTTAAACGCTTCTTATTAATTTGTATATTTTCCATTATTATGTGTATTATTATATGGATTCTAAGAACATTATTTGGAACATTTTTAGCATATGAAGAATCTCGTCTATCAGCTACCATTATGTTAATTTCTGGAGTTGTTGCAGGTGGTGGTGTCTATCTGTGGTTTGCCTATGAATCAACGCTATTGGAGCGATTATTGGGTAATCGTGTGCGGGTCCTGGACAAAATATTTCGTAGGTAAGGAGTTTTATTCGTGCGGCTTGATAAATTATTATCCAACATGGGAATTGGCAGTCGGAAAGATATAAAGGCAATACTGAAAAAAAAGCATATTACGGTAAATGAAAAGATAGTGAAAGATGGAAGTATGCATGTTGATACAGAATCTGACATAATAAAGGTACAAGGAGAAATAGTTACGTATCAAAAATATATTTATTTAATGATGAATAAGCCAGGTGGTTATATCTCGGCGACGGTGGATGAACGGGACAAAACGGTGATTGACATGCTGACACCTTCCTATAAGCTATTTAATCCATTTCCAGTTGGCAGACTTGATAAGGACACCGAAGGGCTATTGCTAATTACAAATGATGGTGAGCTAGCCCATCAGCTTATTTCTCCAAAAAAGGATGTAGGAAAGACATATTATGCTAAAATAAAGGGACATGTTACAGAAGAAGATATTCTAAAGTTTAACAATGGGATTATGCTTGATGATGGGTATCAGGCCAAGCCGGCTAAATTGCAAATTCTGCATGCTGATGATCAATCCGAAGTTGAAGTGACTGTTACAGAAGGCAAATTTCATCAGGTGAAACGGATGTTTTTGGCGGTTGATAAGAAAGTTGATTATCTTAAACGGATTAAAATGGGTGAGTTAGAACTTGATCGTAATCTTGTACCAGGGGATGTACGCGAACTAACGAAGGATGAACTGGAGTACTGTCTTTCCCAAAAAAAGAACTGACACTGTTAATGTCAGTGGTACCTTTAAGGTAACTTTACAGGTTTACTTGTTGTTTTCCATCTTCCACGATGAGGACTACGTACCAAACCATTGTATTCTAAAACGTTCAGGTCACGCTGAACAGTGCGGTCGGTAGTTCCGAATTCTTCTGCCAGTTCCGAAGTTGAAACTGTCCCATTATCTCTAATATAAAGATAGACAGCTTTAACTCTGCTTAGCATTCGGGATGTTGGTTGATTCAAAGAACCACTCCTTAATGAGTTCATTCTCTCGTGGTGTAAGTGAATCTGTATTGTTAATCTTATTTTACACTAAAAAAGGAAATATTTTAAATACTTTTTTCTAGGCAGTTAAGAAAGCAGATTTCTTACTGCATAAGTGTAACGGAGGCAATCCGCATAAAGGTTTGTACTACACAGTATATGGGGTTCTAAAAAGTAAATTACGCTTTCATAAGAATTCCCTTAACAAATGCCAATTTTTCTAAAAAAGCGAGGAATGGGTATGACAAATGAACCGCACTATTTTATTGCTATTCCGCTCCAAGAAGGACATAAAGCGCACTTTTTTAAATGGCAGCTTAATTTAAGGGAAGAACTTCCCTATAAACAGTGGACAAATAAGGAAGATTTGCATATAACATTAAAATTTTTAGGAGCTGTAAATTCCAATAAACTTTACTTCTTGTTAAATTCGCTGAATGTACTAAAAAAATCAACGCAATTTAAAATAACCACAGCATCAATAGGATTCTTTGGTAGTCCCAAAAAGCCACGTGTTTTATGGGCAGGAGTTGAAAAAACGGAACCCTTGGTTGCATTACATGAAACTGTGGAAGACATTGCGGCGAAATCTGGTTTCCAGAAAGATACTCGTTCTTTTTCTCCACACATTACACTTGCAAAAAAATGGAATGGCGAAGGGGGAAATAAGTCAGGGCTAAAGAAACAGTATGACCAGCAACTAAACCTGACAGTTAATCAGGTTGTCGTATACCGAATTTTTCCTGATAGAACACCAAAGTATGAAGTTGTAGCTTCATATGAACTAAAAAGGGAGGTTGATTAAGTGGCTCAACTGATTAAGCTGCAGGATTACATATCCCGATATGAATGGAACGCATACCGTTATCCAAGTCAATATATGCGTTTGAAACAGGATAACTGGAAAAAACTCCAATATATGTCGGAAAATGATAATGCTTCTGAAGTAGAAGAAGAGGATTTTGCGGAACAGACCTCCACCTTTTCGAAATGGAAATCATTTATCAAAACTGGTAATTGGTATACTGAAGAGGAAGATTCAGCTGATAAAGACAATCGCTTACCAAGGACAGAAAAGGATTTAAAGCAGTACTTTTTAGATAAGTTATTCCCATTGCAACTAAAATGGGCTACTTCAACTGTCACGGATGTATCATTTATGGATAAGCGGTTTTATCATGATGATAGGCTCAAGTTTTTTCTGCAACGGTTTCCTGATACGTATTTATTATTGTATTATCCAATTTTTAATATAAAGAATGCGCCTGTTGATGGAGAGATTATTCTGCTTAGCCCCATAGGAATAGAAATTATTTATTTAATTGAAAAGAAACCTAATGCAAAAATAGTAGCGGATGACGAGCGAACATGGGTAGTAGAAGATAGAGATGAACAATCCAAAATATTGAGTCCTATGATTGCTTTAAAACGTACTGAACAATTGGTCAAAAGTATTTTGAACATAGATGATATTGAATTTCCTGTTACTAAAATTGTATTGTCACGATTCAATAATATTGAGTTTCATTCTGAGCCATTCAATACGAGAATAATTGGAAAATATAATTATGAAAAATGGTTTAGAGAAAAAAGAAGTCTTGTATCGCCTTTGAAAAGCAGTCAGCTGAAAATTGCAGATTTATTATTGAAAAATTGTCAATCAACATCTGTTAAGCGACCGGAGTGGGAAGAGGATAATAATACATTTTCGGTCGGTAAAGAGGATGTGTAAATGTATATCTTTATTATAAACCCAACTGCAGGGAATGGTGGTGCCAAAAAGGCATATTCAAAGATTGCAAAGACAGAAGAATTTAAACAAATACAAAGTCAATGTTTTTTCACAGAATATTTTGGACATGCAGAGCGAATCGCTGCACAACTGGCTACAGATTTTTCAGAATCGGTTACCTGTGTAGTTGTTATCGGCGGTGATGGCACATTACATGAGGTGTTAAACGGACTATCTGAACCAGTATTCCCTGTTTCATTTATTCCTGTTGGGTCTGGAAATGATTTTGCAAGGGGATGCGGTATTAAAGGAAACCCAGTTGATATTTTTCAACGCATAATCCGTCAGAATAGCAGCCCATACTGGCTGGGATGTTATCAGGAAAAAGGGAAAAGCCCACGTACTATAGTCAATAGTATTGGATTTGGCTTTGATGCGGAAATAGCAAGAGCTGTGAATAAATCAAAATATAAAAAATTGTTAAGTATGGTTTACTTAGGGAAGATTAGTTATGTAATAGCACTTATACAAGTATTATTCCATTATAAACCAATTAATGTAGTACTGATAGCAGATGGTAAAAAATATAAACTTTCTAATTGCTGGATGGTAACGATTGCGCATCACCCGTTTTATGGTGGAGGTATGAAAATTATACCAAATGCTAAGGTACAGGCAGGTATATTCCCTGTTCTTCTACTTCATTCAATATCAAAATGGAAAGTACTGGGGCTTTTTATGACTGTATTTAGTGGGAAGCATGTGAACTTTAAAGAGGTAGAGGTTTTCGAAGCAAATCGTATTGAAATCAGTTCAGAGAAGAGCATTCCGTATCAGGTAGATGGACAGACGAGTGAATGCTACTCCTGTGTTATAACGAAGCATTCAGAGGCAATAAAGGTTGTTGGGGCATAAATTTTGCTTGAAATTAATCAGAAATTCCTATAATCTAATCTCATGTCTCTTTTTTAGAAGTTAAGTACTTTCTAACTGCATGGGTGAATGTGAAAAACACTTTCTAAGGACCCTTAAATGATATGCTAAGTTGAAATAAGTTAACTAATAATAGGCTACTATATAGATGATTTGAGGTATGTAAGGTGAATTGGCTTGAACAAGCACTAGGAAAAGAATGGAAAGTTACCTCGGCCGGCGGGTTGACTGGTGATGCCTTTATAGCAGAAAATAACAATCGGCGCCTGTTTCTGAAACGAAACTCTTCCCCATTCCTGGCAGTATTATCTGCAGAGGGAATTGTCCCCAAGCTTGTTTGGACGAAACGGATGAAAAATGGTGATGTCGTCACTGCCCAGGAATGGCTTGATGGAAGAGAACTTAAACCATTGGAAATGCAGCATCACCAAGTAGCTTCTTTAATCCGTAAAATACACAACTCTTCTGAATTGTTGCATATGCTTATGCGGATGGGTAAAAAAGCCGTCACACCAGATGAACGATTTGCCGAAATAACTGAACAGGTAAAAGCGAACGGTTTGATACAACAACATAATGAAGTCCGTAATGCGATTAATTACCTCGGTCAATTACTTCCGGTAACACGTGGTCAACAACAGGTGGTTTGTCATTGTGATTTGAATCATAATAATATTTTGCTAACAAATAAGGGGCAGCTCTATCTGGTTGACTGGGATAATGCAATGATAGCTGATCCCGCAATGGACTTTGGATTTGTATTAAAATGGTATATACCGCAAGAAGACTGGAACGAATGGCTTGAGCAATACGGTATAACAAAAGACGAGCAGTTAATTGAACGTATCTATTGGTATTTAATTATAGATGCACTTTCTTATTTATGCTGGCATAATGAACGAAATGAAATGGATAAGGCTTATAGTAGATTGAAGGATTTACGTGATTTAAATCTTCATGTAGAGTCCGTTATTTTGAATTAGTCTGCTGAATAGCACTTACCCAAGTCTCGATGTTTTCCTGATTTGTAGTGATGTGCTCCTCATCATTTTGTGCAATTTCACCTTGCCGGCCATAATTATATATCTCTGGTAATAATTGAAGTAGCTGTTCATCAGAGATGCTGTTGTTTGCCATCATGGCTTGAACTAATCTTTTAATCTGCTGATATTCTGAAATTTCACCACAACAATCCTCTGTTTGTTCGCTTAAAATATCTTGCAGTAACCTTAATTGATTATGAACGGTTAGTGTCAATCGGAATCACCTCAATTTATAGTGTTAACCAATAATTTTTATTCTATGCTAAAATTTCTAGAAAGCGTGGTGCTAATGGTGCGTCAACGTAATAAGCCATGGGCGGATGACTTCCTTAAAGAAAATAGTCATTTTGTCATTCCTGATCCATCTGAAAATAAGAATAGGTGGCGTGAAGTTTTTGGTAATAACAATCCCATTCATTTGGAGATAGGTACTGGAAAAGGTCAATTTTTAGCAGGAATGGCTGAGCAATTTCCAGAAGTCAATTTTATAGGAATTGAGGTTGCAAAGAGTATCGCTGTAACTGCAGCTCAAAAATTAATGCAATCAGACCAGGATAATATTCTACTGATAAATGAAAATGCAGAAAGGTTAAGGGAAATTTTTGCAGAAAATGAGATTTCTGTCATATATTTAAATTTTTCTGATCCCTGGCCAAAGAATCGACATGAGAAGAGACGTTTAACTTTTCGTACGTTTTTAGAACAATACAAGGACGTCCTGCAACCTAGTGGTGAACTTGTATTAAAAACCGATAATCGCGGATTATTTGAATACTCACTTGTTAGTTTTTCCGAGTTTGGCATAGTTCTTAAAGAAGTTAATTTGGATCTTCATAGATCAGAGGACCCAGAGAACGTCATGACCGAATATGAAACGAAATTTTCGGCAAAAGGACAAGTAATCTATCGATGCCGTGCCCAATTTTCTTAGAACCCATCAAAAGGGTTCTTTTTTTAGCAGTTGAATCAATTTCAAAATTCAAAAATAAAGCCGTATGCTATTTCGCCGGAGGGAATTACCCCCGTAGTACTCTGAGTGGTAAAAGATAGTAATTGTTCGGTTAATCGATGAATAGAAGTATCTAAGAAATTTCCTTCATCAGTGCGAATAAGGTCTAGCGATAAGCCTTAACTTTCTAAACTATTTGCACCAAATATATTCTTTAGCTACACTAATAATAAGGTGAAGGAGGGTGAATAATGGAAACACTTCAAATTGGACGAGCAAAACTGACTTGGCTAAATGGCGGCGTGAACTTCCTGGACGGAGGTGCCATGTTTGGTGTTGTCCCAAAGGCATTGTGGAGTAAGAAATATCCACCAAATGAAAAAAATCAAATAGAATTGAGGACAGATCCGATACTGCTTCAGGTGGATGGAAAAAACTATTTAATAGATTCTGGTATGGGAAATGAAAAATTAACAGATAAACAATTACGTAATTTTGGAGTTCTCGAGCAATCATCTATCGACCAATCACTTGCAGAACTGGGGTTAACAGTCAAGGATATTGATGCAATGTTAATGACGCACTTACATTTTGATCATGCATGTGGACTAACCAGAAAAGTGGATGATACATATCAATCTGTATTTGAAAACGCGGTTATTCATGTATCTGCAGTGGAATGGAATGAAATGCGAAACCCAAATATCCGGTCCATAAATACATATTGGGAAGAAAATTGGAAACCAGTTCAGGACCAAGTACAGCCGTTTGAAAATGAAATTACGATAGTTGATGGGCTGAAGATGATTCATACAGGTGGACATAGTGATGGACATAGTATCTTGGTTTTTGAAGATGGAGATGAGGTATTTATCCATATGGCTGATATAATGCCAACCCATGCTCACCAGAATAAATTATGGGCCCTTGCATATGATGATTATCCGGTAACTTCTGTACATCAGAAAGAAAAATGGATGGAATTTGGTTATCAGAAAAAAGCGTGGTATACGTTTTACCATGATGCTTATTTACGTGCAATTAAATTTGATGAATCAGGAAAGCGAATTGATGAAATTGAACGGACGCGGTATGACTATAAATAAGGCTGTTTTCTAAAAGTTTATTTTTTTATTTTTAACACAAAATCTATAAGAGCCATAAATAATTATTAGAAAACTTGGCATTCGCCACGCCTTTGGGCGAATTGCCTTAGTTGCAGTTATGCAGTAAGTAGTTGTACTTTTGTATGAAAATACCTCTATAAATTAATCTTTTAGCGGACACAGGAGACGCTATTGCTATATAAAAGTAACTTTCTCGAAGTTATCCGGACACAGAAGACCTTATTATACATATATCATGGTTATTTAACTGTATTTGTGTGAAATAAGGTCCTTGGTGTCCGCATACACCACCATTTTCGTGGATTTTTGCCAAATAAGGTCTCTGGTGTCCGCTAACATCAAATTTGCTATATGAAAAATAATTTTCAGATAGATGGTGGCTGCACATTCAGCAGCCATGGTGGTTTCTTATCTGCTAAAAAAGGACTGGGACAAAAGTATTTAAGTCAAAGTAAAATCCGAACTATGATTCAAATTCTTGAAATAGAATTCGAATTAGTTCGGATTTTTTACAGATTAGATATAAACTGCGAACTAACATACTGAGTGC
>NZ_JBHFQH010000028.1:0-15566 GCF_041949995.1 Virgibacillus sp. JSM 102003 | reverse complement strand
TGAGACTTCCCATCACTTCGAGTGAGTAAGATCCCTCAGAGACGATGAGGTTGATAGGTCCGAGGTGGAAGCGTGGTGACACGTGGAGCTGACGGATACTAATAGATCGAGGACTTAACTAATTAATTCTGATGTAATGTTGATGTAGAGCTCTTATTTAGTTTTTAGGGTATAAAATTACAAAAAACCCTTGCATTTTTTCTTGAAAATGCATATAATATATTTTGTCTTTCAATTTAAGGACATGTCTGGTAGCATTAGCGGAGAGGACACACCTGTTTCCATGCCGAACACAGTAGTTAAGCTCTCCAGCGCCGATGGTAGTTGGGGCTTTGCCCCTGCAAGAGTAGGACGCCGCCAGGCTATTTTTTATATATTTTTTTATAACAGTAAATAATCACGTAGCATAATGAGTACAATACATAACGTCATATTACTCTGATAAATACTAACAAATTATTCCACAGTAGCTCAGCGGTAGAGCAATCGGCTGTTAACCGATCGGTCGTAGGTTCGATTCCTACCTGTGGAGCCATTTTAATGCTTCCATAGCTCAGCCGGTAGAGCACCACCATGGTAAGGTGGGGGTCAGCGGTTCAAGTCCGCTTGGAAGCTCTTACATTTAACATCTATTTCCCAAGGGATTTAGGTGTTTTTATTTATGAAGAACATTCGATTAATGTATTATAAGTATTAGGATGGAGTGGTAAAATGTCAGCACCAAAAGAAGTAAGGAAGCAACGCAGAGAACAAATTGCTAGTGAAATTATTTCATCAAAAGAAGCTTTGGAGATATTAGGCGTTTCTCGTATGCGATTAAGCCAATATGTAAATGACGGAAGGATAAAACCGATTAGAAGTGGTATATATTTAAAAGATGACATTGTGGCTTTTAAAGAAGCATTTCGAGAAGCGAGATCAAATAATGAATGGTTAAAAACGTTTGAATAGACGTTATGCATATTGACTTTTTTAAGGTATCTTTATCGATAAGGTTTTTAATATAAATAGACAGGTGGTTTTTTAAATGGGGAGTGGACTATCGTTGCTTATAATATTAGCAATTGTAGTAACTATAGCTGAAGTGTTTGTGGCTTACTTTTTGATCAAGAAACATAATATGAAAATCTGGCAATCTTTGTATACCTCATTACCGGTCATTGTAATTGTTTGGGTAGTAGCTATTATGTATTCCTAACTATAAATCAACACGCAACTAGGATAGTTAGTTGCGTGTTGATTTTTCACGCTTAAGTAATTTATAAATCTGTAGCTGAACAAAGAAGGCAATAAATGCTAACACACAAAGGTTAATATAATACCAAATACCACTTCCAAGCATATCAAGTGGTGTGCTGGCTGTAGGTGTATGGGAAAGATACAGGTAATTGGAATTCAAAAATGGGTTAATAAAGAAACCAATTATAATAGCATACAGTAATAGGTATCCATAGACTTCAAGTAGTGATTTAAAATTAATCTTTAAGGAACTGGTTGCTACAAGAAAAATACTTGTCCATGATATGGCAGTATGATGGACAAAAAACTTCCAAAAGCGATAGTGCGGAAAGTCATACGGCAACTCTGGAGTAACTAATGCCAGGAAAGCTGGGATAAGACCAATAAAAAAAGTGACTTGTATAAGCTTCCTGTTGTGAGTAACTAACGCAATTGCTCCTGTTATACCTGCAACTCCGCAAAGATGTAATGGTGTGTGTTCCTGTAAGCTCCATATTCCAGTTAATGCTGTCCATGTTTGATAGGATACTTCTGAAAAAATTAACAGAATAAATAAGAACCAACGAATTGTATTGTATAAATATGTATTAGATAAGATCTTTTTAAGAAATATTATAAATAGCATTATTCCTAATAAATATATAAGCAGCATAACAATGTGACTAATGCCAAATGTAATAAATGGCTCGCCACCCAAACTTAACCAGTTCCCCATATAATCCCCCCATATTGTTTAGAAAACTTGGCTTATCGCCAAGGCTTAATATAGATAAGCCTTCGTTGCACTTATGCAGTGAGAAAGGATTTATACTTTCTCAACTGCTAAAATCATGGCCTAATTCCCATTATATTGGTATCAAAAGTATTTGAAAATAAAGAATTCCTTTTTCCCCTTTACAAAGATGCTTAATCTGTATATAATAAAATTCGTCAGTTTATGACAATCCTTTTTGGAAATCAGAAATAATAAATGTTTTCTTACTGCATAAGTGCATCTAAAATGTGTAATAACTTTATTACATAAACCATTGTAAGGCCCGTTGGTCAAGTGGTTAAGACACCGCTCTTTCACGGCGGTAACACGGGTTCGAATCCCGTACGGGTCACCATTTTATTCTTTTAATAGTCAGCACCCCAAGATATTACATAGGAGGATTAGCTCAGCTGGGAGAGCACCTGCCTTACAAGCAGGGGGTCGCAGGTTCGAGCCCTGCATCCTCCACCATTTATATGCCGGTCTAGCTCAATTGGCAGAGCAAGCCGTTAGCTTCACCGAGTAATCTACCATGTGCAGGTTTGCGAGGAGTGCGGCATCGCCGAAAAGACATGCAACACGACGAGCACACAAACTGAAAAGCACATCAAGACAATTAACACTATCTAAATATATGCCGGTCTAGCTCAATTGGCAGAGCAACTGACTTGTAATCAGTAGGTTGGGGGTTCAATTCCTCTGGCCGGCACCATTTTTTTATGTATAATTTATAGAAATGTAGTTAAAATATGGAGGGGTAGCGAAGTGGCTAAACGCGGCGGACTGTAAATCCGCTCCCTCAGGGTTCGGGAGTTCGAATCTCTCCCCCTCCACCATAATATACTTAATTAATTGGGCTATAGCCAAGCGGTAAGGCATCGGGTTTTGATCCCGTGATCCTAGGTTCGAATCCTGGTAGCCCAGCCTTTTTTTATTTTATGAGGTATTTCGGGAAACATTCCTTATATGAGCCATTAGCTCAGCTGGCAGAGCATCTGACTTTTAATCAGAGGGTCGGAGGTTCGAATCCTCCATGGCTCATCAATTTATATGAAAAAACACTAGCGTAAATACATAACACATATTATAATAGCAGATAAACAAGGTCGTTATGATTACCAACAACCTTGTTTATTTGCATTTTGTACTGTTTTTTTACATAATAGATACAGTAATTTAATCATTAATAAAAAAATGAACAATTTGACATATATAAATTATGCTAGTTAAAAGGATGAGATGGTATGAAAACTTCTAGATTCCCTGGTTTTTACAATATGACTGTTGAGGAACGCAGACAGTTGTTGACTACGATGGACACGTTCACTGATGAAGAAAAAGATTATTTGTTTTCAAACGAACCTCTTCCAACTGACACGGCGGATAAAATGATAGAAAACGTAGTCGGGACTTTTCCGCTTCCATTAGGATTAGGATTGAATTTTTTAATTAATGGGAAAGAATATGTAATACCAATGGCAATTGAAGAACCATCTGTTGTTGCTTCAGCAAGCTACATTGCAAAAACTGTCAGAAATGCTGGCGGGTTTACTACAGAGGCGACAGATCGCGTTATGATTGGTCAAATTCAAGTGGTAGGCTGTCCGGATTTTAAAGCAGCGAAAGAGGCTGTTTTAAAGGAAAAAGATGCATTGATTGCTGATGCTAATGCCGCATACCCCAGTTTAGTAGCTAGGGGGGGTGGTGCAGAAGATCTAGAAGTTAGAGTATTAAATGAAGAGTCAGACTCAAAATATGGTCAAATGCTTATTCTTCACGTTTATATAAATACTTGTGACGCAATGGGGGCAAATATCATTAACACAATGGTTGAGTCACTTGCTCCGACAGTTGAGACTATTACGGAAGGGAAAGTATATTTACGGATCCTTTCTAATTATCCAGATCGTTGTCTTGCACGTGCGCGTTGCGTTATTCCACCTGAATTATTACAGACAGGCAGTTACACTGGTGAAGAAGTGCGTGATGGCGTTATTCATGCCTATGAGTTTGCCGCATCGGACCCCTATCGCGCTGTTACCCACAATAAAGGGATAATGAATGGTATTGACCCCATCGTTATTGCAACCGGTAATGATTGGCGTGCTGTTGAAGCTGGGGCCCATGCGCACGCAGCTAGATTCGGGAAATATAGTTCGATGACAGAATGGTCGAAGGATGAGGACGGAAATTTAGTTGGTGAATTAGAACTCCCTATGTCTGTCGGGACTGTAGGCGGTTCGACCCATGTTCACCCAATTTCTAAACTTGCATATAAAATTTTAGACGTTGATTCAGCACAGGAGCTTGCACAAGTTATAGTTTCTGTTGGACTTGCACAAAACCTTGGTGCACTTAAAGCCTTAGCAACCGATGGTATTCAGAAAGGTCATATGGCTTTACATTCTCGCTCTGTTGCTATAGCAGCAGGAGCTACAGGGGAGATGATTGATATCATTGCTGAACGATTAGTTGATGAAAAAGAAATCCGTGTTGGAAAAGCTAAAGAAATGGTGGAAGAATATATAAAATGAGTGCAGAAAAAGCAACAACATCAGAACAAACAGCTATAGGTATAGCTCATAGTAAATTGATCTTAATCGGGGAACATGCAGTTGTACACGGACAACCTGCTATTGCGCTTCCATTCCCGTTAGTAGGGGTGGAATCAGTAATTGATTATGTTCCAGGCTCGGTAAAGATTGATAGTACGTTTTACCATGGTCCGCTTGAATCTGCACCAGAGTCGCTGGAGGGGCTTGTAAATTGTATTAAGGCAACCTTAAATTATCTTCAGTTACCATGTGAGGATCTTTTGATACGAATTAAATCATCCATACCACCTGGAAAAGGACTAGGATCAAGTGCTTCAGTGGCTATTGCGGTAGTGAGATCACTTTTTGCCTATAACAATCAGGACTATTCAGAAGATGAACTTCTGACCTTAGCTAACATTTCAGAAACGTATGCTCATGGAGTGCCTAGTGGTATCGATACACTAACAATTACTTCCGATTGTCCAGTCTGGTTTGAGAAGGAACTGCCTTCTGATTTTATTGAACCTAAAGGTGATTTTCATTTCATTGTTGCCGATTCAGGCAGAATGGGTGATACGCGTTTAGCTGTTGAGTCCGTTGCGAACCTGTTCAAATCAGCTCCAAGAAGAATACAGGCTAAGCTTGACCGTATAGGTGAAATTACGCATCGAGCAAGGCATGCGCTTGAGAGTGCGAGCAAGCATTTATTAGGACAGATGTTAAATGAAGCACAAAAAGAACTGGAAGCTCTAGGTGTAAGCGATGCAGGCTTGAACAGGTTAATCTACTTTGCAAGGCAGGAAGGTGCCTTAGGTGCCAAATTAACTGGAGGCGGAAATGGCGGTTGTATAATTGCCTTAGCACGTAATGAAGTACACTCCAGACAGCTAGCTGAAAAGCTGAAGAAATTCGGCGCACACACGGTATGGCCTTTTGTTTTAAGAAAGAAGCCTGAATAAGCATAAACATTAGAAAACCTGGCTTATCATCAAGTCTTAGTTGCATATATGCAGTAAGATAACTGCGATACAGAGGGGATATACAATGAAGGCATCAGCCAAAGCACATACAAATATTGCCTTAATTAAATACTGGGGTAAACGAGATGAATCATTAATACTTCCGATGAATAATAGCCTCTCATTGACGTTAGATGGATTTTATACAACGACTACTGTTGATTTTAGAGAATTGTTAACAGAGGACAGTTTTTATCTGAATGATCAACCTGTAAGTGGTGTGGAATATGACCGAGTAACATCATTTTTAGACCTGATCCGGGAGTATGCAGGAAAACCGAATTTATTTGCAGAAGTTCATTCTACTAATTATGTTCCAACAGCTGCTGGATTTGCATCATCAGCATCAGGATTCGCTGCATTGGCAACAGCCGCTGTCAAATCGCTTGAACTTAAGATAAGTGATGAAGAACTTTCCATCTTAACCAGACAAGGGTCAGGGTCAGCCTGCAGATCAATTTATGGTGGCTTTGTAGAATGGGAAAAAGGAGACATGTCTGATGGCTCTGATTCTTATGCTATACAGGTAGCACCTGCAAGTCATTGGGATATTCGCGTCGCTGCAGTCGTTTTATCCTCCTCAGCTAAGAAGGTGCTGAGCCGGGAAGGGATGAAGCGGACTGTCGATACGTCTGCTTATTATTCCAGCTGGGTTAAAAGTATTCCAGAGGATCTCCGTAACATTAAAGAGGGTATAAAGAACAGGGATTTTGAGAAAGTAGGAGAAATAGCTGAGGCAAACTGTCTTAGAATGCATGCCACTACTTTGGCTGCCAATCCACCTTTTACGTATTGGCATGACACGACGCTTGCTGTAATGCGAGCTGTTCAGGAACTGCGTGAAAACGGGGCTTCAGCATATTTCACGATTGATGCTGGTCCAAATGTAAAAGTTCTTTACCTGCCAGAAAACGAAGAAACGATACAAAGTACGCTCCGTGAAATACCTGGGGTAGATGACGTTATTGCAAGTCGAGCTGGTCAAGGAGTATCCTATATTTAGCAGTTAAGAAAGTATAAATCCTTTCTTACTGCATAAGTGCAACTAAGCTTCCGCCCATTAAGGCTTGCACTCCAGAGTATAAGGGGTTCTAAGAAAGCAAAATACGGTTTCATAAGAATCCCTTTAACGAAAGCCAAGTTTTATAAGGAGTTGAAACGTATTGCCAACTACACCATTGAGCCTTAAAGTCCCTGGGAAGTTAATGATAGCGGGGGAATTTGCAGTACTTGAAGCCTATCAAAACCTAGTCGTTATGGCGGTTGATCGTTTTGTTTATGTGACATTAACACAACAGGATGAAAACCGTCTTTCTTTGCTGAACTTCGAATTAGCTAACCTCGAATGGACCTATGATGAAAAAAAGGTCAACATAAAGACAGCTGACAAGCGTGTAAAGTTTGTTGAAGATGCTATGTCGGTCGTATATACATATTTAAAAGAAAAGAACATCTCCCCAGCCAACTTTCATTTAGAAATCCGCAGTGAACTTGATGACGAATCCGGTCGTAAATATGGTTTAGGTTCTAGTGCCGCTGTCGTTACTTCTGTGGTTGCTGCCATTTTAAAAAAATATCTCCCAAAAGAGTCATCGGCTAAATTGATTTTTAAGTTAGCAGCTATTTCGCATGTGAAGACACAAGGAAGTGGTTCAGGTGCTGATGTTGCTGCATCATCTTATGGAGGGTTTATACAATATGCCTCATTTCAAGCAGAATGGCTGCAGCACGAATACAAACAGGCAGAAACCATTCATGAATTAGTGGAAAAGGATTGGCAGTATTTATCTCTTAATCCGATTAAATTACCAGATAATACTCACATGTGCATTGGCTGGACAGGAACCCCTGCATCAACCGGGAAGTTAATCGATAAAATCAAACTACTTAAAACAGAGAATAATAAACAATACGAGCAATTTCTTAATGAAAGTAATGAGGCAGTCAGCACCTTTATCAATGGAGTTACTGAGGAGGATGCTGCACTTATTATTGAGGGTACAAAGCGGAACAGACAAGCGTTAGCTACTGTTGGAAAGCAAGCTAATGCAGACATTGAAACCCCACTGCTGCAAAAGTTGTGTGATCTGGCTGAACAGCACGGTGGGGCAGGTAAACCATCTGGAGCAGGTGGTGGTGACTGTGGGATTGCATTTCTGCCATCCGAAGAAAAGGCTCAGCAGCTAATGAATGCCTGGAAAGAGGCAGGAATTAAACCGTTGGATATTCAACTTTATAAGGCTGGTGCAGCCGAAATATAAAGCAGGACTGTCTTTTTTTTAGACAGCCCTGCTATTTAGTTACGCTAATAAGTCTTCGGCTATTTTCGATTCGCTGCATTTCAACAGTTCCTGTATAAATTTTGATGTAAAGTAAAAAAATGAATGGGTGATCATTCATTTTATCTTTAAAATAATATAAGCTGCCAATACTCATCTCATTATGGCATAAGTGTAAGTATATAATTACTAAACTCAATTAACATGACCCTAAAGTTTTAATCCAGCAATCAATTATCAGTGTATATATATACATATTTTTGTCGAGTTGAGTCATTGCCTGTTTTTTGGCTAAAATAAAAAGGTAGAGGAGGAATTCAGATGAAGAAAAATATGTCTATAATTGGCGTGCCGATGGATCTCGGACAAAGTCGACGTGGTGTTGATATGGGACCAAGCGCCATCCGATATGCGGGCGTTGTTGAAACGCTTGAAAATTTAAACTACGATATTAAAGATCTGGGTGATGTGCCGGTTTCCCGCCCTGATAGTAAATATGAGAAACAGGAAGATAATTTACGAAATTTACAACAGGTGGCTGATGCAAATCAGAAGCTTGCAGAGATGGTCGACAAGGAAATTACCAGTAATCATTTCCCGTTAGTGTTGGGTGGCGATCATAGCATTGCTATTGGAAGTCTAGCAGGTATAGCGAAGCACTATGAAAATTTAGGTGTAATCTGGTATGACGCCCACGGTGACTTGAATTCAGGTGATACATCACCATCTGGTAATATTCACGGCATGCCACTTGCTGTAAGTTTAGGAATCGGGAATGAAAAGTTAACGAATATACTTGGCTACCAGCCAAAAATCAAGCCTGAGAATATCGTGATTATAGGTGCCCGTTCACTTGATCCGGGGGAAAAGGACCTGATTAAAGAAAGTGGCATAAACGTATATTCCATGCATGAAGTGGACCGCTTGGGAATGCCAGCTGTAATGAGTCAGGCAATAGATTACTTAAAGAATCGTACAGATGGAGTTCATTTGAGTCTGGATTTGGATGGTTTGGATCCTGAGGAAGCCCCTGGTGTGGGTACACCGGTAATTGGCGGGTTATCCTATCGTGAAAGCCATCTAGCAATGGAAATGCTTGCAGAGTCCAATATCCTTACCTCTGCAGAATTTGTTGAAGTAAATCCAATCTTGGACCACAAGAATAAAACGGCAACTGTTGCTGTCGGCTTAATAGGTTCACTGTTTGGTGAAAAGTTGAAGTAAGTAGTTTTGTAGTACAAATTGAATATTGAGTAGAATGGAGCATTGAATTGCAAAGCAATTTGATGCTCTTTTGGCAGTTAAGAAACTAACATAGCTGTCGAATACGTAGCCACCATCTATTATAAACATGAATTTGTAATCGAAATAAAGAGGTGTTTCCATATAACAGGTTTAAGGTTTTGCGGACACCAGAGACCTTATTTAGCACAAATGCCTCTATTAGCCATGGTTTAGGTAAAATAAGGGCTTCGGCTTCACACCGCTAACTGGCTAAAATCAACGGTATATTAGGGTAAAAAAGGCAAATAACGGAACGAGGATCCGGACCCATGCTCCGAACGCGGTTTTTGTAACAAATAACGGAACCAGGATCCGACTTCTTAAGGTTAGTTGGACAATTGTTAAAATATCGCTATTAGTGCAATGATAATGATCGCTGAGTCAGCAATAATATGAACAAGCCATGAATTAAAGATATTGCTGGACTTTTCATTGAGCCAGTTAAACACTAAACCTATTGTAAACAACCCAAATAGCGCTAACAGAAATAATCCGATGTTGAACCAGGTGAGAAAGATTGCTGTATGGTAGATTGCGAACAAAAATGATGAATAGATATAGGCAAATAGCCGATGGTCATGCTGTAAATTTTTAAATATAAATCCTCTGAAAAAAATCTCCTCTAAAAATGAATTGCCTACTATAATATAAATACTAATAAATAAAAAAGTATCTCCAGTAATGTTCTTTTGTGCCAGGTTTTCACTAATTTCAGCGAAGTCGATGTGATTTTTTAAACCAAGGTACGCCCCTATAAGAATGAGGAAAGCTCCAATTCCCAAACCGGCGCTTATTTTTAATCGTTTGATATCCATTCTATGTGTCGCTAAATATGCGGTGTTATTTTTAGTTATGTAATGGAAAATAATTAGTACGAGAAAGAAAATGAACACTTTTGCTATCGTTTTATAGATATATTCGAAAGAGAGAATTTGCTCAATGATAAATAATAACGTAATAGATATTGAGCTTAGTAAGACAATCAATTTTTTATCAGTCATGAAAACACCTGCTACACCTTTTCTTTTTATTATAACATCCTAGCCAGAAAAAAAAGACATCCATTTTGCATGTCTTTTTACCCTATTTCTCTCTGTTTTTGACGAGTTTAATAAGATATGAAGTTACTATTGTATTCATTTAGAAGCTTGTCTAATTTTTTGCTGGTTTGAATTACAACTTCAGTGGTCAATCCATGGGAGTTGCTTAAAGTGATTAGGGTATCACGACAATCCTCAATTTTTTCTAATAATATTGAATTGTTTTCCACAAAACTTGCCTCCAATCTAGTATAATATATTTTGTAAATACCCAATAAATCATAAATGTAAACAATTTACATATAAATTTTTGAAACCTTACATATTGTTATTTCGTATATGTAAAATACCGCATAGTAAGCGGAGGTACTAATAATGGACTTGGTAATTAAAGAGAAAATAAAACGGGTTAAAAGAGGGGATCAATCCGCCTTTGAAGATGTTGTCTCATTTTATCAAAATAAAATTTATCAGCATGTTTATCGGATGCTTGGAAATCAACATGAGGCGGAAGACATTGCACAAGAAGCGTTTATTAGGGCGTATATTAACATTCATTCTTTTGATGAGCGGCGCAAGTTCTCGACATGGCTATACCGAATTGCCACTAATTTAACAATTGACCGAATACGAAAACGCAAGCCTGACTACTATCTCGATGCTGAAGTGAAAGGGACTGAAGGCTTGGATATGTATTCACGGCTTGCGACTGATGAGCCATTGCCTGAAGAGGAAGTAGAAGGATTGGAATTGCAAAACCATATCCATCAGGAGATTTCTACACTTCCCCCCAAATATAGAGGTGTGATTATTCTTAGGTATTTAGAAGAGTTTTCGCTTCAGGAGATTAGTGACATTCTGGATATTCCGCTGGGGACTGTAAAAACCCGAATCCATAGGGGCCGTGAAGCATTAAGGAAAAAGCTTCGCCATGTGTAAAGGAGTGTGATCAACTTGAACTGTAATAAAGACGCTATAGAGTTAATGCATAAGTATTTGGATGGTGATTTAACCAAAGAAGAGGAAGCGAAATTGCGCGGTCATTTAGAAGGGTGTGAAGACTGCCAAAAGCACTTTCACGAGTTGAAGCGCACAATCACCCTCGTCCAAAGTACAGAGAATATTTCTGCGCCAGCAGATTTTACCGCTAAAGTGATGAGAAATTTACCATCTGAAAAGAAACATGTAAGGTATAAGCGCTGGTTTAAAGCACATCCGATAGTTACATCGGCAGCAATCTTTTTCATCTTTATGTTTAGCGGTATTTTTTCAGCTTGGAATCAGCAAAGTGAACTGGTTGTCTCCAAGCAGGAAAATTTGGTTATTCAAGGTGATACCGTTATTGTTCCGGAAGGAGTTACCGTATCTGGGGACTTATTGGTCAAAAACGGTCATCTGAAGATAGATGGAACGGTTGATGGTAATGTAACTTTAATAAATAGTGAACTTATAGATGACTCGATTGAAGGGTCCGGACTTATGGCATCGGCTGGAGAAGTAAATGGAGAGCTGAAAGAGGTAGATCGAATATTTGAATGGGTCTGGTTCCACTTGAAGGATATGGTTGAAAGTATTTTTTCATTGGGACTAGTCTCGAATACAAATTAGAAAAATGCCTGGGGTGAAATCCAGGTTTTTTTGTGCTCGGAATATAACATGATACAATGGAAAATATGATATAATGGATATACTATTATTACGTATAGATAGGAAGGAACCATATGTGCGGAAGGAAGTGTGAACATGCTTGATGGGGGATTTGATTTTTTAACCCTGTTGAAAATCGTCATAGATATTGCTCTCGTCTGGTATGTTTTATATAAATTAATCATGTTAATTCGAGGTACGAAGGCAATTCAGCTCTTAAAAGGGATTGTTGTCGTATTGGCTGTATGGCTGTTAAGTATCGCATTTGATTTACATACGATTCAATATATAACAAACCAGGCAATTGACTGGGGTTTTGTTGTCATAATTATATTATTCCAGCCAGAGCTTAGAAGGGCTTTGGAACAGCTTGGCCGTGGGAATATGTTCTCCAGAGGGTCTAAATCGGAAGAAGAGATACTGGAACAGAAAATTGAAGCAATTGTGCAATCGAGTACATATATGGCTAAGCGTCGTATTGGTGCCTTGATTTCAATTGAGCGTGAGACCGGTATTGGTGACTACGCAGAAACTGGTATTCCAATAAACGGCAGGCTTACACATCAACTACTAACGAATATTTTCACACCTAACACACCATTGCATGATGGAGCGGTAATTATTAAGGATGAGGAAATTATGGCTGCAGCCTGTTATTTGCCATTATCTGAAAGTCCGTTTATTTCAAAAGAATTGGGTACGAGGCACCGGGCTGCAATGGGTATCAGTGAGGTGACAGATGCAGTTACCATCGTTGTATCTGAAGAAACCGGCAACATTTCATGTACGAAAAACGGCGAATTAAAGCGAGAATTGGACCGCGAGGATTTACGTAAATATCTTCGTGATAATTTATCATTATCATTAAGAGCCCCTGAATCTAAGTCACGAAATCAGAGGGGGAAAGAAAATGGATAATTGGTTTAAGAGTCGATGGTTTGTCCGTGGTATTTCATTATTCTTTGCTATAGTCCTGTATGTCTTTGTGCAAGTGGAAATGGACCAATACCAAAATGATTCTCGAATTCCGGGTAACAATGAAGGTATTCAGTCAGTGGAGAATGTCCCGATAAATATACGGATTGATGAAGATAATTATGTTGTAAGTGGTGTACCAGAATTTGCAACTGTTTCGTTGGAAGGCCCAACAGGTACAACGACTGCAACAGCACGACAACAGAACTTTGACGTATTTGTCGACCTGCAAAATCTGGAGGAAGGGACACATACAGTAGAGCTGCAGCATAGTGGCGTGCCAGATGAACTCACAGTATATATTGAGCCGAAAACAATTGAGGTTATAATTGAAGAGCGGGCATCGGAAGAGTTTGATGTAGCGGTTGATTTTAGTAACGCTGAACAACTTCCTCAAGGCTATGAAATAGGTTCATCAGAGGTAAGTCCGCAAAAAGTAACGATCACAAGTTCAAGAGAAGTAATTGACAAAATAGCGATTGTAAAAGTTTTTGTAGATGTGGCTGGTCTTAAGGAAAATATAGACAGCAGAGAAGTTCCGGTTAATGTATATGATGCCAGTGGAAATGAGCTGAATGTTAGAGTGGAGCCAGAAAGTGTAGCTGTTTCTGCTGAAATTCAAAATCCGAGTAAAACCGTTCCGGTAACCTTATCGACAACTGGAGATTTACCTGAAGGGTATTCATTATCCTCAATATCTGCTAATGTAGATGAGGCAGAAATATTTGCAACAAGTGATGTTTTAGAAGGCATAAAAGAAGTATCCACAGAGGAAATTGATTTGTCAAAGATAAACGAATCAGGCACGATTAATGTTGGACTAGCATTACCAGATGGGGCGAATGCTCCGGAATTGGAGCAAGTCGAAGTAACAATTGAACTCGAGCAGACGAGAACAGTTGAGGATGTTCCGATAGATGTTGAAAATCTGGAGGATGGACAAGAAGTTTCGTTTGTTGAACCTGCAGAACCGGTTATGAATATAACTGTTGTAGGTAACCAAAGTGACGTTAGTGAACTTACAGCAGAGGATTTTCAGGTAACCGTAGATGCGGGAGGATTGGAGAGTGGGGAGCATCAGCTTCCGGTAACAATTGAAGGCCCTGAGAATAGTGAAGTAAATGGTCAGTTTGAACAGGTTACAATAGAAATTACATGATATATAGGGATTGTGCTTTATTGAAATGGATTAGGGAGTAAATTAAGTGCCCAATCCACAATGCTCTCACAATTGGTTAAATGGATGTAAAAGGAGAGATCCAACATGGGAAATTATTTTGGAACAGATGGCGTTAGAGGAGTAGCAAATACTGAATTAACACCAGAGCTCGCATTTAAATTGGGCCGTTTTGGTGGTTATGCATTAACAAGAGATGTGAAGAAGCCGAAAATTTTAATCGGACGTGATACACGCATATCTGGACACATGCTAGAAGGTGCCCTTGTAGCAGGACTGCTTTCTATTGGTGCTGAGGTTATGCGCTTAGGAGTTATTTCTACACCAGGTGTTGCCTATTTGACAAAAGCAACAAGTGCCGAAGCAGGAATCATGATTTCCGCTTCACACAATCCGGTTGAGGATAATGGTATTAAGTTTTTTAGACCAGACGGCTTTAAGTTAACAGACGATCAGGAGAACGAAATCGAGCAATTAATGGAGGCTGAGGATAATCTGCCTCGCCCAGTTGGTGCCGATGTTGGACTAGTTAACGATTATTTCGAAGGCGGACAAAAATATCTTTCTTTCTTGAAAGGGACAATTGATAATGACTTTGATGATATGCAAATAGCAATTGACTGTGCACATGGATCAACATCCAGTTTAGCTACACATTTATTTGCAGATTTAGAAGCAGATATATTCTCTATTGGTTCTTCTCCAGATGGTTTGAATATCAATGATGGTGTTGGATCAACCCACCCAGAAACATTACAGGCATTTGTTACTGAAAAGGGAGCCGATGTTGGGCTTGCCTTTGATGGTGATGGTGATCGCTTAATTGCAGTGGATGAAAAAGGGAATATTGTTGATGGTGATCAAATCATGTACATTTGCGGTAAGTTTATGAATGAAAAAGGTGTATTGCGCCATGACACAGTTGTATCTACTGTAATGAGTAATATCGGCTTTTATAAGGCATTAGAAGAAAATGGCATGCGCAGTGATAAAACATCAGTCGGTGACCGTTATGTAATGGAGGAAATGATTAGAGGTGGCTATAACCTTGGTGGCGAACAGTCCGGACATATCATCTTCCTTGATTATAATACGACAGGTGACGGCATGTTATCTGCAATTCAACTTATAAATGTTATGAAAGAAACCGGAAAGAAATTATCAGAGCTCGCAGATGAAATGGAAATTTATCCTCAAGTACTGAAAAATGTACGAGTGATCGATAAGAAGAGTGCACTAACAAATCCTAAAATCAATGAAGCAATCGAAGCTGTTGAAAAAGAAATGGACGGAGAAGGGCGTGTTCTTGTACGTCCATCCGGAACAGAACCGCTAGTACGTGTAATGGTGGAAGCACCAACGAAGGAAGCATGTGAAAAATATGCTGATCAGGTAGTCACAGTAATTGATGACCTGCTTGGGATGAAATAATAGTATGTCATGTGAAACGACCATCAAATTGTATACTTATTTGATGGTCGTTTTTTAGGCTCTAAAATATTTGTTGGGGTATTGGCAAAATTCCAACCAATAAAAAAAGCACGCAAGCTCCTTATTTGATAAACTTTGTTTATACCACTAAACAAAACAAAAAGGAGTTGCGTGTAATTGAATT
>NZ_JBHFQH010000027.1:0-27433 GCF_041949995.1 Virgibacillus sp. JSM 102003 | reverse complement strand
GCCGTAGAAATGAAAAGTCATTGTCTTAGACTTTTCATTTCTACGGTCACACCAAGCGAAGCGCGGTAGTAGTTTTGAATGAATAGTTCACCAAAGTGAAGTGTCCATTTTCTTGACAGAAGACCAACTTCAGCGAATTCACCTTTTCACCCGCAAAACAATAAAAACTGCCTGCTCCCCATCAGGAAGCAGACAGCACCTTAAGATTATTCTTCTTTTTCCGATGTTTGCTCACGGCCCCAGAACTCGATACCTGTTTGATCATCCAGAGTATCACGATAAAACACGGGGTCTTTACCAGCCTTCCGCTGTTCGCGATAATCCTGCAGTACACGATTGGCAATTTTAAACAGCTTGGTAATGGCATAAAGGTTAATCAGTGCCATAATACCCATTGTCAGATCGGCCATCGCCCATACTAAATCGAATGTAGCGATTGCACCAAATACTACCATTGCCAATACAGCGATACGATAGATAAATAGACCTGTCTTGCTATCTTTAATAAAACCAATATTATTTTCCCCATAGTAATAGTTTCCAAGAATAGAACTATAGGCAAAAAAGAAAATTGCGATGGCTATAAAGACTGCTGCCCAGTCGCCAATATGGAATTCAAATGCATTTTGTGTTAATTGAATTCCATCCGCTTCACTTCCGTAAATACCACCAGCAGTAATCAGGATAAATCCTGTTGCGCTGCAAATAAGGATTGTATCGAAAAATACGCCTAATGCCTGAATCAGCCCCTGTTTGGCCGGGTGGGAGACTTCAGCAGTGGCAGCTGCGTTCGGTGCACTACCCATACCAGCTTCATTGGAAAATAATCCACGCTTAATTCCCATTAGAATAGCAGCACCAAATCCGCCGCCAGCAATTTCTCGAATTCCAAATGCATTTGCAAAAATTATTGAAATCATGTCTGGAACAGCAGCTATATTAATAATAAGAATATAAATAGCTATGATAATATATAAAATAGCCATCACCGGAACGATGATTTGTGTTACATTTGCAATGCTTTTTAGCCCGCCAAATATCACGATTGCCGTCATGACAACCAGAATAACAGCCATTACGTTTCTACTTATATCAAATTCACCATTGAAGGCAAGACTTATTGTGTTGGATTGAACAGAATTAAATACAAGCCCATATGTAAATGTAATGGTGATTGCAAACACTATTCCAAGCCAGCGCTTATTTAGCCCTTTTTCCATATAATATGCGGGCCCGCCGCGATATTGATTAGCCTCTGGAACTTTATAAACTTGTGCAAGTGTACTTTCTACAAATGCTGTAGCTGAGCCTAACAGCGCAATCAGCCACATCCAGAAAATAGCACCTGGGCCTCCCACTGCAACCGCTGACGCAACTCCAGCAAGATTTCCGGTACCAACGCGTGATGCAGCACTTATTGCAAATGCCTGAAACGATGATGTACCCTTTTTTCCTGAAGCACTAATAGTTCGTTTATCAAATAATACGCGGAACATTTCTGGCAAATAACGAAATTGAACAAATCTTGTTTTAATCGTGAACCAAAGCCCAAGCCCAATTAAGGCTGCTATTAAGATATATGTCCACATCGCTTCGTTTGCTATTCCAAGTAGTTTCTCAAAGAGTTCCATGATGCTTGTTCCCCTTTCAAACCATATTTATAGGGTTATTCCCCAATAACAAGGTTTGTAATCTTTCATTAAAAAAATAATAGAAGCCAGTAAAAATGGCTCCTTGTAAATAATTATTATAACTTAAATTCAAATTTAATCTCAATGGGAAATATTCCCTAATCCGCTTGGTTCCAAGGAAAATCTGTACCAAAAGTAGATGCAACCTCTTTTGAATGCTTCCTGCGTTCTTTTCGTCTTTCTGCACGAACAGGTGCAGATTCATGTAAATTTTCCTGCTGACTTGTTACAGGATAAACGGAAGGAATTGGTGTTGGCTTTCCATTATCATCAACGGCTACAAATGTCATGAATGCTGTTGTGCATACTTTTCTGTCACCAGTCAGCAGATCTTCTGTCACAGCCTTCACAAACACCTCCATTGATGTATTATGCGTCCAGGTAACAAATGCTTCTACGCAGACAGTGTCCCCCTCTTTAACAGGCGCCAGGAAGTCTACTGAATCGGTTGACGCGGTAACTACCGGTTTTCTTGCATGTCGTCCAGCAGAGATTGCGGCTACATCATCAATATGTGCCATTAATTTACCGCCGAACAATGTACCATGTGTATTCGTATCTGGCGGTAAAACGTGCGATGTTTTCACTGCTAACGAATATGAGCATGCTTTACGTTCCATTTAAATCTCTCCCAACTAAAAGTAGTCTTAATTTATATTTCCCCATTGTTGCTCGATGTACTCTTTACAGTATGGGGGAAAGTAATCTAGAAACCGATTCTTTAAAACGGATTCCTAATGAGCGTTTGGCGTATAGTTTCCTCGTCATTATCGTTGAACGTGCAACATCATCGTGAAATGCTTCTACTAATCTTTCCGCCAGACCCTTATCATACAAAAATGCATTAACTTCAAAATTTAACCGAAAACTTCTCACATCAATATTTGCGGTACCGACAGAAGCTATCTTTCCATCAACAACGATCGTTTTTGCATGAAGAAACCCATGCTGATAAATATAAACATCTGCACCCGCATTCAGCAAATCACCAATGTAGGAAAGTGTTGCCCAGTAGACAAATGGATGGTCCGGTTTATTCGGAATCATTATTTTTACGTCAACACCTGATAATACGGCAATTCGTAATGCATCCCTAAGACTTTCATCCGGAATGAAATATGGTGTTTGTATGTAAACATATTCTTTTGCTGTCATAATCATTTTAATATATCCGTTTTTAATTTGCTCCCAATCAGAATCCGGACCACTTGAGACGATTTGCACCCCAACATCCCCGTCACTTTCTGCTTCAAAATAACGGTCTTCATACATAATATCGTTACGTGATGCCTGATTCCAATCCAAAATAAAGCGTGTCTGCATGTTTGGCACAGCATCACCACTGATACGTAAATGCGTATCACGCCAGTAACCAAACTTTTTGTTATGGCCAAGGTATTCATCACCAATGTTAAACCCGCCAATATAACCAACTGTACCATCGATAATTGCTAGTTTCCGGTGATTACGATAATTTATTTTCAAGTTAACTTTGGGTATCTTTGGCGGAAAAAATGATTCAACCTGAACCCCTGCTTTACGCATACGGTTGAGAAACTTTTTACTGATCCCTCTCGATCCCATATCATCATACAATGCACGTACTTCAACACCCTGACTTGCCTTTCTGATTAAAACATCGGCAATTCTTTTTCCTAATTGATCATGGCGAATTATATAGTAAAGCAAATGGATATGATCCTTCGCTTTCTCCAAATCCTCAAGCAATGCAGTAAATTTCTCTTCACCATCTGTATATATTTTCACACTATTATCTTGTGTAAAAAGGGCATCGTTATTCCGTAAATGCAGGTAATATAAATCCTTATACTCGACTAATTCTTTATGCTTGAAGTCAAAATTATTTCCTTCAATAGCACGCAACTGCTGCTGTACAGCCTTTTTTACACCCAATTTACTCTTTGTATCCCATGTGAAAATTCGCTGGGAGCTTAATCTCTTACCGAAAACTAAATACAAAATAAACCCAGCAATTGGGATGAAAAGCAGTACCATTAACCATGCCCATGTCGAGCTTGGATCTTTTCGTTCCAGAAAGATAATCGCTAATGCCAGTGCAATATTAAAGAAAAGTATAAAACCAAAGAAAACAGATAGAAAACTCACGTGTGTATCTCTCCTTACCAAGCAGTTACGTTACCCTTTAATATAGCATAAATTTCGTTAATGCGTTAGCCTAGTATATATATAAAGGGGGAGGAAAATGAAAAATCGATACGCATTAGTTGTTGGAGGTACTGGCATGCTGAAGGATGTATGTCATTGGCTCATTGAACAAGAATATCATGTATATGTTATCGGACGGGACCAAACTAAACTTAAAAAACTTGAACAAGAGGCTACACAGCCAGAAAACCTTCATGGAATTTCTGTTGATTATCAAAACAGTACTAATTTATCAAACGAACTATCCAATTTGTTTGAGTCAAATGGTATACCTGACATTGTGGTCAGCTGGATTCATTCGACAGCTCCACAAGCCCTTCCTTTAATTAAGGATATGATAAGCAAACAGGATTTAAGTACTGATTGGCGATTAATTCATATACAGGGCAGTGCCCGTTTTTTTGAAAAAGAAAACACGCCTGTACCAGAAAATTGCTTGTACAGACGCGTCTATTTAGGATTTATTTTAGAAAATAACCTTTCCCGCTGGCTTACGCATAATGAAATTTCAGACGGTGTCATTCATGCTATCACTACCGATAATAATGAGACCATTGTCGGGACACTGGAACCATGGGACATGCGCCCATAATAACTAAAGACTATTCAGCGCTTGTTCCAGATCTGTCCATATATCCTCCCAGGCTTCAAGACCTGCGGATAACCGAATAAGCTGGTCTGTTATCCCCATTTCAAGACGGGACTCTTCTGGTACAACGGCATGTGTCATGGTCGACGGATGCTGAATTAATGTCTCCGCATCACCAAGACTGACAGCAATTTTTAGGAACTTCAGGTTATTCAGCATTCGTTGTGCGACCTGTTTTGTCCCATCTATTTCAAATGAAATTAAACCTCCGCCCCGCTTCATTTGCTTTTGACGAATCGGATAATCCGGATGACTTTCATCATTCGGATATAAAACACGTGCAACCTTAGGATGATTACGCAATTTTTCAAATATCTTTTCGGCATTATCACAATGGCGGTCAATCCTGATTGGCAGTGTCTTAAGCCCTCTTAGTAACAACCACGCATCCAGTGGTGACATTATCCCACCGATATCTTTTAAGGTTGTCATTGCAACTTCATCCAAAAAGTCTTTTTTTCCAACGGCAAGCCCTGCTACTACATCTCCATGGCCACCAATATATTTTGTTGCACTATGGAGTACAACATCACACCCTAACTCAAGTGGTCGTTGTAAATATGGTGATGAAAATGTATTATCGACAACTACCGGAATCCCTTTTTCATGTGCCACTTCAGCAACCATTTCAAGATCAATTAACTTCATTGTCGGATTGATTGGCGTTTCGACATAAATACATGTCGTTTCCGGCTTTATTAATGAACGAATTTCCTCTTTTGTTTCCATTGCTGAAAAATCATGTGAAATATTATATTTCTTTTCCATCATTGCAAGTAACCCAAATGTACAGCCATACAGTCCTGATGAACACAACACATGGTCATTTGCCTTTGTCAATGCAATCAAAACAGCAGATACAGCTGCCATTCCTGATCCAAAAGCAAGCCCCCGTTCGCCGTTCTCCAAAGCTGCAATTCTTTCTTCTAATACACTTACAGTCGGATTGCCCAATCTTGAGTAAATATAACCCTCTTCCTCACCCGCAAAGCGTCGTTCTCCTTGCTCTGCTGTCTCGAATGTGTAAGTTGATGTCTGAAACAAAGGTGTTGCAAGGCTGCCCAGCATGTCCTTGGAGTCGTACCCTTCATGAATAACCGATGTTTCAAAGTGTTTATGTTTTTTTGCCATTAGTAAGTCCCCCCAAATAAATAATCTTGTAATCTCATATACTACTATCATATTGTATTTGCCAGCTTTTTGAAAGCGTTTACTAAGAAAATGTTAAAAGCAGAGTTATTGCTTTTTTCAGAAAGAAAATCTAGAATTGGTTTACTTAGTTTAGTAGTATGCATGTCGCTTGATTCAGTAGTGTTACTCGGAATCTGGACACATCGCAGAAATGAGGTTTTAAAATGAATCAGGACAATAAGATTGGAATTATATATGCAGCAGGCGCCTATTTATTATGGGGTTTTCTTCCTGCTTATTGGAAACTGATAGACCGGGTTCCACCTGATGAAATATTAGCACATCGTATATTATGGTCATTTATTTTTATGATTATAGTGGTTATAGTTGTGCAAAAATGGAACCTCTTCCTGAAAGAATGCAAAATTATTTTAAACGACAGAAAAAAATTGACCGGGATTACATTCGCATCAATTGCCATTAGCATCAATTGGCTTACCTTTATATGGGCGGTTAACAATGAACATGTAATTCAGGCAAGCCTTGGTTATTACATAAATCCGCTTGTAAGTATTTTATTAGGGATGATTGTGCTAAAAGAAACCCTGACACGTGGACAGATGCTATCATTTCTGCTGGCTGCAATCGGTGTGATTAATCTGACAATCAGTTATGGTGTCTTTCCGTGGGTATCACTGTTGCTGGCATTTAGTTTTGCAATTTACGGATTGCTCAAAAAAACGGTAGATGTCGGTGCAATGTTCGGTTTAACCATCGAGACAATGATTGTAACTCCTATTGCACTTATTTATCTTCTATCTGTTCCTGGCAGTTCATTAGCTGTTGATTCAATGGTTACAAGTTTTGGGTTATTACTGTTTGGTGCTGGTGTTGTTACTGCGATTCCGCTGTTATTGTTTGCAAGCGGGGCGAAAAAAATTCCCTTATCAATGGTAGGGTTCCTGCAGTATATTGCACCGACTATCATGCTTATATTAGGTGTATTTGTATATCAGGAAACTTTTTCTCTGGCGCACTTTATATCGTTCGCACTAATCTGGATAGCACTCTTTATTTACATGTCTTCTGCACATCGCAGCTCAGGTCGGCTTAGAGAGAAAAATTAGAATTAATTTTCAGAATTCACTTGACGTACAATCATTCCTGCATATATAATGTTCAATAACTTTAGAAACCTTGGCTTATCGCCAAGCCTTAGTTGCACTTATGCAGTAAGAAAGGATTTATACTTTCTTAACTGCCAATAAAGTTACATCTCTTATCGAGAGTGGTGGAGGGAATAGGCCCTGTGAAACCCGGCAACCTTAAAAGCGTTTCGAATGCTTAGTAAGGTGCTAAATCCTACAGGTCAAGCATGATCTGGAAGATAAGGGGAGGATCGTTACATATTACGCCCTCTTCTTAGGAAGAGGGCTTTTTATTATCTCCTCTCCCTCCAGAAAACAGTAAAATCTAAAGGAGGAATTTATCATGTCAAATTTTCATCTTCACAACCAGGAAACACAGTTACTTCACGGAGGTCAAGAACCAGATCCAACAACCGGATCACGTGCGGTACCTATCTATCAAACTACTTCCTACGTTTTTCGGGACACCGAACATGCACAAAATCTTTTCGGACTGCAAGAACCAGGTAATATTTATACACGAATCATGAATCCGACAGTTGATGCATTCGAACAGCGAATCGCATTACTGGAAGATGGTGTGGCCGCAGTTGCAACTTCCTCTGGAATGTCCGCCATTACATTGGCCATCTTGAATCTTGCAAGCAGTGGTGATGAGATTATTGCTGACAGCAACCTATACGGTGGAACGTATAATCTGTTCGCTAACACGCTCCCTCGTTACGGAATCGACGTAAAATTTGTTGATGGAACCGATCCAGAGAGTATTCGTACTGCAATTACCGATAAAACGAAAGCTATTTTCGGAGAGATTATTACAAATCCAAGTCTAAATGTGCTGGACGTTGAAAAAATTGCAGGAATTGCCCATGACAACGGAGTTCCATTAATCATTGACAATACATTTGCGACTCCTTACAATACGAAGCCACTGACATGGGGAGCAGATATTGTTGTACATTCAGCTACTAAGTGGATCGGCGGTCATGGTACAACTATTGGCGGCGTTGTCGTTGATGGTGGCAGGTTCAATTGGGGAAATGGTAAATTCCCAGTCTTTACTGAACCTGACGAGAGTTACAACGGCCTTCGCTATGTCGATATTGGGCCAGCAGCATTCGCAACCAAACTGCGCGTACAGCTGCTGCGTGATATAGGCGCCTGCCTAAGTCCGCAGAATGCATTCCTGTTTTTACAAGGTCTGGAAACATTGCACTTACGCGTTGAGCGCCATAACAAAAACGCCGAAGAAGTTGCAGCATATTTACAGAAACACCCAGCAGTCGAGTGGGTTAATTATCCTGGGTTACGAGATCATCCATCACATGAATTAGCCAATAAATATTTACAGAATGGCTATGGATCGATCATAACGTTTGGGATAAAGGGTGGCCGTGATGCAGGCAGGAAGTTGATTGACGGTGTTACACTCTGGTCACATGTTGCCAATGTCGGTGATGCGAAGTCGTTAATCATCCACCCAGCATCAACTACACACCAGCAATTAGGCGAAGAAGACCTGGTTAAAAGTGGTGTTACAAAAGAGTTAGTCAGACTTTCTATTGGACTTGAATCAACCAATGATATATTAGTTGATTTAGACCAGGCAATTGCTAATGCTACCGGTGAAGCAAAAACATTCCAGGCAACAGAGGAAGATGCAGTCAAATGGCTCTTATCTTCACCTTTTGACCGTAAAGACGGTGGTATTCGCCAAAAGGCAGTTGCAGTTAGCGGGCTGGAAGATCAAACGAGTTCTTTTTATAAAAGTACGAAACAATTACAGCAGTTAGGATTCCAAATTGTACCGATTAGTTCGTCGGAAAAGGAAATATTAAATGAACAAACATATGAGAAGTTAGATAATGTGCCACTTGAGATTGATGCCGTTCTGTCCTATGACAAAACGCTAGCACCAGAAACTATTGAGCAATTTATTAATAAGAACGGTAAAATTCTTTGGGTTGAAAATCCAAAAAATACAGATGAAACAGTGAAACACGCAAAAGCTGCCGGAATTTCTGTTATTACAGATAAAAACATTTACCAGGAAGCGGTTCGTATTCGAGGGAATGGCTCTGGAAGTGTGCTTGTAGAAGCTTAAGTATAAAAAATAGGGGGATCTGCGGTTCGTAATTTAAATTAAGGGAGGGTTTAGGAGATGAAACCGATAAATGTTGCGTTAATCGGGCTTGGAACTGTTGGCTGTGGTGTCTATCAAACACTGCACATTCACCGGCAACGGCTCGAAAAACTAGTCGGAGCCCCCATCAACATTTCGACAATTATTATTGAGCATCCTGAAAAACATCAGAAAATTGCAGCCAAGACAAACGTTTCAACAGATGTTAATACTGTTTTAAATAACCCTGAAATCGATGTTGTCTTTGAAGCAATTGTTGGATTAGAACCAGCTTTTTCGTTGCTAAAAAGATGTATCCAATCAAAAAAACATGTCATCACTTCTAATAAGGAAATGTTTGCAACTCACGGGGAAGAACTAAAAAGACTTGCCTCTCAGTATAATGTTCAAATTGGATATGATGCAACAACAGCTGGTGGCATACCGATTATCCAGACTATCCAACAGCTGTTAAAAGCAAATCAGATCCAATATGTGCAAGCAATTTTAAATGGTACTACGAATTTTATCCTATCAGCAATGCGGGAAAAGAATATAACATTCTCTACTGCATTAGATGAGGCGCAAAACTGGGGTTATGCCGAAGCAGATCCAGGAAATGACATTGATGGCTTTGATGCATTTTATAAATTAATGATTCTTAGCGATCTTATTTTTGAAAAACAACCAGATATAGAGCATGTTAAACGTGTTGGCATACGTAATACGACAGAAGAATTCATTCAAGAATTACAAACGGAAGGTAAACGATTAAAGCATATTGCAAAGATAGGCTATGATGCTGCAGGGAACCTCACTGCGAGCGTTGAACCAGAAGCTGTTTCAAAAGAACATCCATTATTTGCTGTTGAAGGCGTAAACAACGCTGTTCATATTAAAGGCGATATTGTTGGTGACTTAACGTTCACAGGTCCAGGTGCAGGGTCCTTCCCTACCGCAAGTGCCATGATCGAGGATTTTTGTATTTTATTTAAAAAAGAACAAGCTGCAACGGCTATCCCAAAAGCGCAAGCACCCGTTTAGCAATGTACGGACTGTGCTCAGCACTTCGGGTGGGTCGGCGTTGCAGCGCAAAGCGGCGGTGTTAGTCATCTCCCATTTCCCATATGAGATAAAGGGAACACGGTAAACGTTAGTTGCCCCACAGGACGTGGTAGTTATAGTCGAGCATCCCTCATCTCTTATCGTAAAGGGGTGAAGGAAATCCACTTATCGCTGGGCGCTGAAAGTTAAAATAAATTCGTCTTCTAATGAAGGCGAATTTTTTTCGTTTAAACATATGATGTACAGGGAATTATTTTTAATTAGGCAAATTGTAATACAATCGAAATATGATTTACTGATACTTGCCAAATAAAACGGGTACATATATAGTAATGAACGTGATATGTACTAAGACAAATTATCATTTCAATATATATAGGTAGAATATTTTCAGTATAGGTGTGAGATTCGTGAAAAGAAGATACATTTTTATTATTTTGGGTATACTGCTTGTAGGTTTAGCTATTATTATGTTTTTAAATCAGCCTGAACCAAAAATAAATAAATCAAAAGATAATAATTCACAGGAAGAGACACAGCAGGAAACCAAGTCAGATAAAGAAAAAGATACAGAAAACAGTCAGCCAGAAAAAGAAACAAAAGAACCAGTCACGCAGTTCGGGGAAATAATAAGCGATGTTCTTCAAGGTACAATTGACTTTTTCACAAATAAAGAAGCACATGTTACAGCCATTGGGGATTCATTAACACAAGGCGTCGGTGATAAAGTTGTAGATGGCGGGTACGTTGGAATCCTTGATAATACCATTAATAAAAACAATCAATTGGTAACATTTGAGAACTATGGTAAACGCGGGAATCGATCCAGCCAGCTATTAAAGCGACTTGAACAGCCAGAAATAGTACAATCGATTGAAGAAGCTGATATCGTATTGATCACCATAGGTGCAAATGATATTATGCAAGTCGTCAAAGAAAACTTTTCAGACTTGACGATAAAAGATTTTTCCCAGGAACGGGTGGCATATAAGGAACGTTTGAAAAATATTTTTGAAAGAATAAAAGAATTAAACCCAGACGCTGATATATATCTATTAGGTTTCTACAACCCCTTTGAAAAATATTTTAAAGACCTCGAAGAACTTGGTATGATTGTTGAAAATTGGAACAACGCAGGTAAGAATGTTGCAGATCAATATGACAATGTGACATATATACCAACCGTTGATTTATTTAAGGACACAGAAAAAGATTTATTCGCAGACGATAACTTTCACCCTAACCATCAGGGCTATCAGCGAATTGCCAAACGTGTATTGGAACACATAACAGACTAGGAGGTGAGTAATTTGGCGGAACATAAAAAGCCAAAAAATAGATGGAAACGATTTTTTTTAATTCTACTAGGTTTAAATGTTGTGATATTCATATGTATCATAGCGCTTATTTTTTGGCCTGTTTCCGGCACAGAAACACCTACCAATGATAAGTATAATGCCCAGCAAAGTTCTGAGTTCGTCGTCCGTACAACAAAAAAGAACTTAAATGAGTTAGTTAACGCATATACCGATAAGCTTCTGAAAGGTACAAACCATCATTACAAAGTGTCGTTGGAAGAAGATGTCCATTTGATAGGAGAACTTCCTGTATTTTCGTCAACAGTGCCACTATCTGTTCACTTTGAACCCTTTGTTCAGGAAAATGGTGACGTTATTTTAGAACAGAAGTCTATCTCAATTGGTTTACTTGAACTTCCTAATCAAAAAATTATGGAGTATATGAAAAAATACTTACCAATGCCAAAATGGGTTACCGTTAATCCCAAAGATGAAGAGATTTACCTTGCCGTGACAGATATGGAGATTAGAAGTAATTTTCAGGTTAGTGTCGAGCATATTGACCTAGAAGCAAACAATCTAGCATTTAAAATTAAAGTTCCGTATAGATCACTAGGAATCGAAACGGAAGAGTAAGAGAATAGCCGGGTGAAATGTTAGGGAAGACTCCGATTCAGTCTTCCCGGCGATTAATCAGTCTTCAGCAACTTCCCGAAAAGTCAATAAGAATCAATCTTTAATCCTTATAAACCTCGCTCATTTGGTTAATCTTTTCTTTCATTTTATCAACAAGGTGGTCTGGTGATAGAACTTTCGCTTTGTTTCCCCATGTAAGGATCCAATTGATTAGTCCATCCGACAGCTTGACCTTGGTCGTCAGCATAAAGTGATCTTCGTCTATTTCTTTAATATCCGCTTCTTGTCCAAAACGATCCAATACAACATTAACCATACTATTATGGAAGCGTATTTTCATCCACATTTCTTCTCCGGCAAACATGTGAAAGCTTTGATTTACGTACTCCTGAAGATTGAATTCACTTTTTGTAAAGGGCGTTTCACTCACCCCAATATGGCGGATACGATCCAATCGATAGTGCCTTAATTCATTTGTATCCTGAAACCGCCCTATTAGGTAATAATAGTCACTCTGCCAAATCAAAGCATATGGTTCTACATGATAGATATCCCCATTACGATGATACTCGAATTCTTTTTTTACGTTGAATTTGCCATATTGATAGGTAAGGACCTTCCCTTCTGAAATTGCTCGGTGGACACAATCAATATTAATCTTGACCAGTTCATAGTCAATATTGGCTGACTGGTCAAACAAAATCGGCTCCGGCAAAGTTTTAGCGATATGTTTACTCGTCAGTTCCTTTACTTTCTGAATTAATTTCTCTTTTTCATTGGTTGTTATAAAACGTGCCGATAATATGGCATCGATAATCAGTCGTAACTGGTATGTTTCAAATAATCTTCCTTGATGGCTAAACAGGATTTTTCCGAATTTACCTCTATTTTGAACAATTTCAAAATCCATATCATCAAGAGCCTCAAGATCACGCCTTATTGTCCGCTTATCAAATGATATATCTCCAGCCATTACTCGAATTTTTTCACTTAATTCGTCTATACCTATTTGATGAAATTCATCCGTTTCGTTCAATAAAATTTCCCTGATTTTCAATAATCGATAATTGCCGCTTCTTTCCATTAAACACATCCCCTTTCGATTAAAAAACTTGGCTTATCGCCAAGCCCAATGGCGAAAGTCTTCGTTGTACTAATGAGTAAGAAAGTAGTTATTCTTTCTTAACTGTCAAAAAGAACCTCTACATATAATGTAAGGTTCTCCTCATTTGATGACTAATCGTTTAACTTTTTTAGATAGTAAGAAAATAAATGATTGCTTTGTTAATTGCCTTTCTTCTTTAATCAACCTTTGTTCTGCTATCAGGTTCTTTTGACTTTCCTGATAGTAACCTAGTGTTCCCTGATATACTAATTCCAGACCTTCATGATTCCGAATGTCTGCTGGGGTTGTAAAACAGGTTGGTTTCCTGAATTCCAGTGATTCAACATCCTGAAGAACCGTGGCAACAAATTGTGAACAAAATAACGCGTCTTCCCGATTTATCTCAACTTGCAGCAAGACCCCAATTAAACCTAGAAAATTGTATTTATAGTTACTTTTCCGCAACTCAATCTCTTCAATTTTTTCTTTAATTTTTTTCGTATCGGTTTCTGACAGCTGGTATGAATACACAGCACATGCTGAATTCTTTAAAAAATCGCTGCGAATATCTTCTTTCACAAAACCGCCAATAAAAGGGTTTCGTGGCTTTTTTCGACCGAAACTGTATACTTCCTGTAAGTCAGGTTCAAATGCAATGGAGACATGATTTAAAGGCTGTTTTGTGAAGTAATTAATTAGCTTCGATAAATATGTTCCAGTATCAGTAAAGAGAAAATATATTGTTTTCTCTCCCATAGAATTCCCCTCCGTTAGGTTACCCACTACTTGATGGTACCTTTTAAACGTGATATTTGTCATTAATTTATTGTTACATATATTTCATTAAAAATATAGTCTTTTTTTAAATATATAGTAAAAATTTATTATTTTAGAAATAAACCAAAAAATCTAAAATGGAAATAAGAATTTATTTACCAATGTGAGTTTTTTTGAACGTTTACGTTGACGAAATTGCTCAAATCCCGTAAGCTTACGTTGATTACTATTTAATGGAGGACGCTGAAAGCATGATTAATGTTACTAATGTAAGTTTACAATATGGTGATAAAAAGTTATTTGAAGATGTCAATTTGAAATTTACTCCCGGGAACTGCTATGGCCTAATTGGAGCCAATGGCGCAGGGAAGTCCACTTTCCTTAAAGTATTGTCAGGTGAAGTTGAGCCACAATCAGGTAATGTTTCCTTATCTCCTGGTGAACGGATGACTGTCTTAAAACAGGATCATTTTGCGTATGAAGAATATAATGTTCTTGATACCGTTCTAATGGGGCATGAACAATTATATAACGTTAAACAGGAAAAAGACGCTATTTATATGAAAGCAGATTTTACTGAAGAAGACGGTATGCGCGCTGCTGAGCTTGAAGGCGAGTTTGCTGAAATGAACGGTTGGGAAGCAGAATCTGATGCAGCAGTCTTATTAAAAGGACTTGGCCTTCATGAGTCGTTGCACTCGATGAAAATGGCAGATCTGGCTGCTGATCAGAAGATAAAAGTATTGCTTGCACAAGCACTTTTTGGGAACCCGGATATTTTATTATTGGATGAACCTACAAACGGCCTGGATATCCAAGCAATCCAGTGGCTGGAAGAATTTCTGATTAACTTTGAAAACACAGTAATTGTGGTGTCTCATGACCGCCACTTTTTAAATAAAGTATGCACACACATTGCTGATGTTGACTATGGAAAAATTGAAATTTACATCGGAAACTATGATTTCTGGTACGAATCCAGTCAGCTAGCTACAAAAATGGCACAGGAGTCAAATAAGAAAAAAGAAGAAAAGATAAAGGAATTGCAAGCATTTGTCGCGAGATTTAGTGCGAATGCATCTAAATCAAAACAGGCAACATCACGAAAGAAACTTCTGGATAGCATCACGTTGGATGATATCAAACCATCGTCACGTAAATATCCTTACATTTCATTCACGCCTGGACGTGAAATTGGTAATGATTTATTACGTGTAGAAGGGTTAACAAAAACGATCGGCGATACAAAAGTATTGGACAATCTCAGCTTTACGATGAATAAAGATGACAAAATTGCCTTCGTCGGTAAAAATGACATTGCAAAGACAACACTTTTCAAGATTCTTATGGGTGAGATGGAACCAGATGCAGGAACATTTAAGTGGGGGGTAACGACATCACAATCCTACTTCCCTAAAGATAATAGTGCCTACTTTGAAAACAATGACTTGCCTCTGGTCGAATGGCTGCGTCAATATTCACCAGAAGATGAAACAGAAACATTCTTGCGCGGATTCCTTGGTCGTATGCTGTTCTCAGGTGAAGAGGCATTGAAAAAAGCAAGCGTCTTATCCGGTGGCGAGAAAGTACGTTGCATGCTGAGCAAAATGATGTTAAGCAGTGCCAACGTATTGATCCTAGATGAACCGACCAACCACTTGGATTTAGAATCCATTACTGCCTTGAATAATGGCTTGGTTAAATTTAAAGGATCTATTTTATTTACGTCACATGACCATCAATTTATCGAGAGTATTGCCAATCGCTTGATTGAAATTACACCTAATGGAGTAATCGATAAAGAAATGAGCTATGATGAATACATTTCCGATCAAAAACTGCAGCAAAAAATTGCCGAAATGTATGCTTAAGAACAAAAGCGCAAGTGCCTGTTCAGCACCGTATGGACTGCGCTCAGCGCTGCAGGTGGGTCGACGTTGCCGCGCAAAGCGGCGATCTTAGTCGACCTTCCTTTTTCCGTGAGATAAAGGAAAATACGAAGAGCGTAGCGTTTCGATATTGACTTATCGTAGACACGGCGAGGGAAGTCCACTAGGCGCTGAAGCTGGACGTGGCTCATACTGTAGTTCAGTTATCCACAGTACTCCATTATATAATTTCCTAGCTAATTAAAGAAGAGACTGGATTTGATTATTTCAAATCCAGTCTCTTTTTGTTGCGCAAGTTTCGCTGCTTGTCGCTCGAGTTTTGCTGCGCGTCGCTCGAGTTCCGCTGCTTGTCGCTCGAGTTCCGCTGCTTGTCGCTCGAGTTCCGCTGCCTGTCGCTCGAGTTCCGCTGCTTGTCGATCGAGTTTCACTGCTTGTCGTTCGAGTTTCACTGCGCGTCGCTCGAGTTTTGCTGCTTATTATTTCAAACTTATCTTTTCAATCATGTCCTTTGTCATCCTGGTAATATCATATTCTGCCTTAAATCCCCATTCTTCCGCTGCGTTTGAGGAGTCAATACTATCTGGCCAGCTTTCAGCAATTCTCTGACGAACAGGATCAACATCATAATTTAATTCAAATTCAGGGATATGTTTTTGAATTTCTTTTGCAAAATCCTCTGGTGCTGCCGATATAGAGGAAATGTTAAACGCATTACGATGTACAAGTTTGTCAGAGTCTGCTTCCATTAACTGGATAATTGCATTTAACGCGTCTGGCATGTACATCATGTCCATATATGTATTTTCAGCTATGTATGATGTGTACTTCTTATTCTTGATTGCTTCATAATAAATTTCTACTGCATAATCAGTTGTTCCACCACCGGGAGGTGTCTTATAGGAAATTAATCCTGGATAACGGACTCCACGGGTATCAACGCCAAAGCGGTGAAAGTAATAGTCGCAAAGCAGTTCTCCGGCAACTTTATTGACCCCATACATTGTTGTTGGACGCATGATTGTGTCTTGTGGTGTCCTCAATTTTGGGGTCAGTGGACCAAATGCACCAATTGAGCTTGGCGTAAAGAATTGCAGATTAAGTTCCCGAGCTACTTCGAGTGCGTTCATCAGGCCACCCATATTAAGATTCCAAGCTGTTTGAGGAATTGACTCTGCTTTTGCTGACAGTAAGGCTGCCAGATGCATAATTGTGTCTACATTATGCTTTTTCGCTGTTTCAAATAAACTGTCTGCATCGGTAACATCTATTGTTTCAAACGGACCCTCTTCATCTTCTCTCTTTCGAATATCTGATCCGATTACATTTGACGCCCCATAATTTTCACGTAGTGTTGTCACAAGCTCTGAACCAATCTGGCCAGAAGCACCTGTAACTAGTATCTTTTTCATATTTATTTACCCCCAGCAATTCCTTCAGATAAAGATCTCATCCTTTTTTAGATGAGACCCATTTCTTTACCGACTTTTTTATAAATTTCTATTGCATTATCCAACATTTCTTTAGTGTGTGCTGCAGTTGGCATGTTACGGACTCGCCCTGCTCCTCTTGGAACTGTAGGGAAAACAATTGCCTTTGCATATACACCTTCTTCATTCAGTCGTTTACTGAATTTCTGTGTGTCATTCTCATCACCGATGACACAAGGCGTAATAGGAGTCTCGCTATTACCAATATCAAACCCTAAATTCCTTAAACCTTCTTTTAAGTAATCGCTGTTCTCCCACAGCTTTTCATTAAGGTCTGTGGATTCGATGAGCAGATCAACTGCTTTCGTGCTTGCCGCTGCATCTGCTGGCGAAACTGCTGTTGAAAATAGGAACGGACGTGAACGTACTTTCAGCCAGTCAATTAATTCGGCCTTCCCAGCTACATATCCACCTATAACACCAATGGCTTTAGATAACGTTCCCATCTGAAAATCAACTTTGTCCTGTAAGCCAAAATGCTTAACTGTTCCAGCACCTTTGCCTAACACACCTGAACCATGTGCATCGTCAACATATGTAATTAAATCAAACTCTTCAGCTATATCAACAATTTCTGGCAACTTGGCAATATCTCCATCCATAGAGAATACACCATCTGTTATAACCATTACTTTATTGTATTGGCCAGACTCAACTGCTTCTTTAGCCTTATTTCTTAAATCTTCCATATCTGAGTGATTTACACGGATAATTTTTGCCTTAGACAAACGACATCCGTCGATAATGGATGCATGGTTTAACTCATCCGAAAGTATTGCATCATTTTTATCCATCACTGCTGAAATAGCAGCCATGTTACAGTTAAAACCGGATTGAAAAGAAATAACAGCTTCTGTCCCTTTAAATTCTGCAAGCTTCTCCTCAAGTTTTATGTGCAAATCCAAGGTCCCATTAATTGTACGAACAGCACCTGCACCAACTCCGTGTGAGTCGACTGCATTTTTTGCAACTTCTTTCAAACGCTCATCTGTTGCAAGTCCAAGGTAATTATTTGATGAAAGATTTATTAGATCTTTTCCATTTATAGTAATTGTTGGTCCATTTGCTCCCTGAACAGGGTCAATTTCATTATAAAGACCACGTTCTTTTAGGTCTGAAATGTTTTCTTCCAAGAATGAATGTAATACTTTACTTGTCATTCGCTATTTCCTCCTTAAAGTATGTAAACAATAATCAATAAATATAGTTTAACACATCGCAAGTATTATTTAACAATTCCATTTGATTCATACGTTTTACGCTTTTCATCTTTTATTTTAAGAAGAACCCCAATAACTAAAACTATAGATGACACAAACCCTAAATAAAGACCAAATTCAGCTTTACTGACGTTTTCCCCCATGTAATGCTGTGAAACTTGTACAATGTAATAAAGCAAAAATACCGCAGCAGCTAATGACCCCGCTAATCCTAATAATCCCGGAGTTTTTTTAGCATATACAGTAAAAATAGGGTAAATAAACAAAATAAGAATAATATAACCACGGTGGGCGAATCCATTAGCACTATCGGTAAAGGCTAAACTTACCCATGGAAAGAATAAGGAAACTATGAACAGTATCGTCGACAAGAGTATTAAAAGATCAGCCGTACTTCTTTTTTTTAACATATAACTCCCTGCTTCCCAATTATATTTCATATTTGTAACATTTTACTAATATTTTGTAACAAATTACTATGGTATATATATCATTATTTTACTATAATATTAAGTAGATTATCAAAGTGAGGTATAAATTATGAAAAAATTATTAATTGTACTATTTATGATATTAATATTAAGTTTCGGTATAATTGGTTATACCCAAACTACTGGGGATACAAACAATGTCGTGGACGAACAGAATGAAGATACACTAATTGTTAACTAATGTTTAATTGCAAAATAAAAAAGGAAAACATCTACTAAAAGATGCTTTCCTTATCTTATGTCTTCTATTTAATTATTGTTACATCAACTGTGCGAACGCCCCAGTCATATGCTTGGTCTTTTGTTGGAACATGAATATCAATTTTATTACCTTTAATTGCGCCACCGATATCAGCAGCAGTTGCATAACCATAACCTTCAACATATACTTCTGATCCAAGCGGGATTACGTTCGGATCAACGGCAATTACTTTGGCATTTGGGTTTGCATTCAAGTCAACCCCAGTAGAAGTAACCCCAGAGCATCCAGCACAATCAGCAGTATATGCTGTCGCACTTACTGATATTGTTTTACCCTCTGGATTGTCTTGTGATGACTTTTCCTGTTTACTAGATTTTGCAGTTTCATTTGAAGAAGATTCATTTGATGAACCTTCATTTGATGCTGTTGCTGTAGCTGATTCATCCTGCGCTACATTAACACCTTTAATTTCAAGTTCTTGTCCAATAACAATTAAATCTGAATCTAGTTTATTCCATTCCTTCAGATTCTTTACGGATACATCGTATTCTTCACTTATTCCGGTTAATGTATCACCTTGCTCTACCATATATGTCTCATTTATAAACAGCTTTTGCTTTGGTTGAATTACTGTTGTTTTAAGTTCATTTGATTCAACTAATTCATCTACGGTAGTATTATATTTCTCTGCGATATCCCAGAGGTTATCTCCTTTTTCTACTTTGTATTCTGCCGCAGAAGCAGTGGTTAATGTCGCGCCAGCAATAATGACACCCGTAGCGATTGATGCTACTAATTTCTTCATAGGTAGTCCCTCCTTTAATTTCTGACATTGCCCATAGTATCACAGCTTGATAGGCAATGCAGTTACAAGACTTTTAAGAGTCTATTACAAGGATTACCAAACTACCGAATTTTTATTACAATTATAATAGATTTATTTCATAATACTATTTTTGTTACATATTTATATGAAAATTGCTTGTTTATATAGAATGATAGACTTCATTGTAATCAGTTTATAATAAAACCTTTGTTGTATTAAGCAAGGGTTGTTTTATGTGGACTCTCGCCCGCTAAATAATAGATTGCTATATATCCAGTCCCCCTAATCTTAGAGACAAATAAAATAATAGAAGAGTATTTGCAGAATTCTTCCTTATTTCACTAAAGGAGCTATTTTAATAACATTACAATCCAACTGTTTTGTTTCCCCTTTCAAGTATAATATCAGCATCTCTTATAAAACTTGGCTTATTGCCAAGTCTTAGTTGCAACTATGCAGTAAGAAAATATTTATACTTTCTTATCTGCACCAAAAACTAACCCCTGCTGTTAATTCAGCAGGGGTTTTTCTTGCTTATTTATTTTTTAATTGCTCCTGGTACTGCTGAAACTCTTTCTCAGTACAGCGCACCCAGTGGTCCGGTTTCACTTCCCTGAACTGAGGTTCTTCATCTGTTTCATAATCTGCAGGGTCATACGAGAACCTTTTTCGACCTCGTTCATATTCTGGATCTGGTAGTGGAATCGCTGATAACAGTGATCTTGTATATGGGTGAAGCGGGTTCCTGTACAACTCATCACTATCTGCCAGTTCCACCATATTACCATAATACATAACACCCGTTCGATCACTGATGTATTTCACCATTGAAAGATCGTGTGCAATAAATAGGAATGTAAGGTTATGCTCACGCTGCAACTTTTTAAGCAAGTTTACAACCTGTGCCTGAATTGACACATCAAGAGCTGAAATAGGCTCATCAGCTATAATGAATTCGGGCTCAACCGCAAGAGCTCTGGCAATTCCAATACGCTGTCTTTGTCCACCACTGAATTCATGCGGGAATCGAGTTGCATGCTCTTTATTCAATCCAACTGTTTCCAGTAATGATTCGACACGTTCCTTACGCTCAGCTTCATTTTTTGCCAGATTATGAATGTCAATACCTTCTGCAATGATATCCATAACTGTCATTCTTGGATTCAATGAAGATGATGGATCCTGGAAGATCATCTGCATTTTGCGGTTAAATTTAAGCATATCCTCTTTGGACTTTTTCCCATGAACACTTTCATTCTTAAATTTAACTTCTCCACCGGTAGCTTCATATAAACGAATAATTGTCCGGCCTGTTGTTGATTTACCACAACCAGATTCACCTACAAGTCCAAACGTCTCACCTTTATAAATATCAAACGTTATATCATTCACCGCTTTGATGGTGTTATTACGTCCGGCTTTAAAGTATTTTTGTAAGTTTTTAACTTCAAGTAGCTTTTCGTTTTCCATTACTTTTCACCATCCTTATCGTCTGTCGAAGCAAATCCTTGCATTCTTCGTTTGACGGAATCAGGTGGTTCCATGTTCGGTGCGTCTTTATGCAACAGCCAGCTTGCAGCATAATGCGAATCAGAGACCTTGAACATTGGTGGTTCCATCTTCGTGTCGATTTCTAATGCAAATTGATTTCTTGGTGCAAATGCATCCCCTTTAGGCGGATTCAACATGTCCGGAGGACTTCCCGGAATTGTGAATAGCTCTTCTTCTTCACTATCAAGTGTTGGCATTGAGCCCAGAAGACCCCAAGTATAAGGATGCTTTGGATTATAGAATATCTCATCCACTTTCCCAATTTCGACTATTTTACCAGCGTACATAACCGCAACCCGGTCTGCGACATTAGCAACAACACCTAAATCATGCGTGATGAATACAATCGCACTATCTGTTTCCCGCTGAATGTCCTTCATAAGATCAAGAATTTGTGCCTGAATAGTAACATCAAGCGCTGTAGTTGGTTCGTCTGCAATAAGTAATTTTGGGTTACAGGCAAGCGCAATTGCTACTACTGCACGCTGACGCATCCCACCGGAAAATTGGTGCGGGTACTGATTTAACCTTAGCATTGGGTGGGGAATTCCAACTTGTTCTAAAAGATCTATCGCTTTTTGTTTTGCTTCTCCACGCTTCATATTCCGGTGTTTAATAAGACCCTCCATAATTTGATTCCCAACTTTCATAGTTGGATTTAAAGAGGTCATAGGATCCTGAAATACCATGGACATATCTTTCCCACGAATTTTTTGCATTTGTTTATTTGAATAATTAGCAATATCATTTCCTTCAAATAAAATCTGTCCTGATTTTATTTGACCCTGTGGCTTCGGAAGCAACTGCATAAGAGCTTTTGTGGTAACAGATTTCCCTGAACCTGATTCGCCAACAATAGCTAGGGTTTCCCCTTTTTCCACATCAAAGCTCACACCTCGAACAGCTTGAACTTCACCACTGTAGGTGTTAAATGATACGCTTAAATCTTTTACTTCCAATAATTTACTCACTCAAAGACACCTACCTTTTTATTTATGCATTTTCGGATCAAACGCATCGCGAAGTCCGTCACCAATCAAGTTGAATGCAATCATGATTATAGAAATCAAGACAGCTGGATAGAATACCATGTAAGGATAAAGTCTAAAGACATCAAATCCCGAATTAATTAATGCACCAAGCGAAGCCTCCGGTGGAACAATTCCAAGCCCAATAAAGCTTAAAAATGCTTCGAAGAATATCGCATTCGGGATGGTGAACATTGTATTAATAATAATAATCCCAGCAACATTTGGTAATAAATGTTTCCGAATAGTATTTCCACCTGATTGGCCCAGTGTCCTTGCGGCAAGCACAAATTCCTCGTTTTTCAACTTCAGAATTTCACCCCTTACAATACGTGCCATACCTATCCATCCGGTTATCGTAAGGGCTATGATAATTGAAATTATGCCTGGCTGCAGCACAATTATCATCAGCAGGATGACAACTAGGTTAGGAATACCGACGAGAATTTCAATTATACGTTGCATAATACTATCAATTCTTCCGCCGTAGTAACCGGAGATACCGCCATAAGCCACACCTATCACCAGATCAATTAGTGCAGCAACTAAAGCAATGATAAGAGAAACTCTTGTCCCCAGCCATATCCTTGTCCATTGGTCACGCCCGAGTGTATCGGTCCCTAACCAATAATATTGATCTGTCATTTCCTTAGCTTCATAGATATGATAAGTAGCCTCTACTTCTGCTGAGTCCTTTGAACCATCTCCCTCAGCCAATACTTTAATATCAATGAAATCTTCCTTGTTATCATAACGCATAACGGCATTCTTGGTTGCTTCTTCAACCGTATCACCGTCGAATTCACTTGTTAATGTACCGTTTAAACCAAGCCAGGAAATGTTTTCAAGAACAGGTACACGCGGTGGCATTTTTGCCCTTGAAAGATCCTGACCATCCATTTTATATTCGTTGAAATATGGTCCGATAATACTCAAGAGAACGATAATAACCAGCAGGATCATACTAATAACAGCAAATTTATTCTTAAAAAAGGTCCTTCTAGCATCCTGCATAAATGATCTGGATTGACCAGAAATTTTTTCACTTGTATCCTCTTTCCGTTCGAGGGGAACTAAAAGTTCTTTAGGTACGTCTTTATGCTCGTTTTCTTGTGTCATTTAACTTTCCCCTCCCGTCAGTCGGATTCTTGGGTCGATTAATACATATAGAAGATCGATTATCAAGATTATTGCCACAAATAAGAACGCAAAGAAAAGCGTCAGACCCATAATGGTAGGGTAGTCCACTACCATGACAGATGTAACGAATTGTTCACCAATTCCCGGAACGGCAAAAATCTGTTCAATAACCAGTGTTCCTGTCATTAAGCCGACAGCCATTGGTCCTACAACTGTAACTAGTGGAATAAGAGCATTTCTTAGACCATGTTTGAAAATAATCCCAAATTCAGTTACACCTTTAGCTCTGGCAGTCGTAATAAAATCAGAACCAAGTACTTCAAGCATTTCCGTTCTTGTAAAACGAGCTGCTATCGCCATTGGGAAAATCAGCAATGCAATTGTAGGTAATATGGTATGTTCATATGTCCCCCACAATGCTACAGGGAACCATTCAAATTTTACAGCTAAATACCACTGTAATAACCCTGCAAATATAAAGGAAGGAATAGAAGTACCCAATACAGCAATGATAGTGGAGCCGTAATCGAGAATACCATTATGGGAAATTGCTGCAACTAGCCCAAATAATATTCCTAGGATTGTCCCAAAAACGAGGGCCTGTGCACCGAGTACCATAGAAGGACCGATACGATCCATTATGATGTCCGTTACTGGGGTATTATCAAACTGGAAGGATATACCTAAATCACCCTGTACAAGACCTGCTATGTATTTCACGTATTGAACAGGAATGGGGTCATTCAATCCGTATTTTTCCAAAACAACTGCCTGCTGTGCTTCACTTAATTTGTTCTCAACTGACAATGGACTTCCTGGAAGCATTTTCATAAGAAAAAACGAAACGGTGGCAATAATAAATAAAGTAATTGCCATGTAAAAAACACGCTTTAATATATAACGAAGCATTTCTGCACCTCCTGAATTTCTGTTTATTCCTGCTGTTTAAAAAATATTCAATATTATATGACTTTTTTGTGAAAAGGGCAAAAGAGAGCATATGCCATAAGGTCATATACTCTCTTCCCTTTCAAATTATAGCATATTTTATTAAATAATTTTTATTCTGTCGCTCCTACACTTGCCCACTTGTACTCGTAAGTAGGTCCAAACGCATTTACGTAAACATCCTGGACTTTAGGACGAACTAGCTGAGCCATTGCACTTTGATAGATAGGTGCTACAGCCGCTTGTTCAGCAAGAATTTTTTCAGCTTCAAGGAAGTTTGCGTAACGAGCTTCAGGATCCTGTGCTAACGTTGTTGCAGTCTCTTCTAGTAACTTATCATACTTTTTGTTTGAGAATCCCATTTTGTTGTTTCCACCATCAGTAATCCATAGGTTTAAGAATGTATATGGATCAAGATAGTCTGGACCCCAACCAGAGAACTGAATTTGGTAATCCATGTTCGTATCCAAATCAAGACGTTGTTCGAATGGAACCTGTTTCAATTCAATTGTTAGTCCTGGAAGATTCGTTTCAAGCTGATTAGCAAGATATTCATTCATTGTTTTCGCTGTTTCACTATCACCTGCAAGGAATTCTAGTGTAACAGAATCTTTACCAATCTCTTCAAGACCTTTTTCCCAAAGTTTCTTCGCTTCCTCTTTATCGTAAGTTACAAGATCGCCATTTGCTTCACGGAAATCTTCACCACTTGGAGTTTGTACGAAGTCTTTTGGAACAAAACCTGTTGATACAAGTGAACCATTATTAAGAATTTCGTTAACCAATGCTTCTTTGTCAAATGCTTTACTTATTGCTTTACGAACATTGACATTTGCAAGCGCTTCGCTTTTTGTTTGGTTAAGTTTTAGATAGAATAATGATGTTTCAGGTACTACACGATAGTCCTCATGAGTAGAATATTGATCTACAAGGTCAGAAGATAAACCAGCACGGTCAATTTCACCGGATTCATAAAGGTCTACCGCTGTTTGTGGATCTTTTACTACTTCATAAGTCATTTTTTCAAGTTTTACTGTTTCAGCATCCCAGTAGTTCGGGTTTTTGTTAAGCTCCCAAGAACTGCTTGTGCTTTCCCAGTTATCCAATGTATATGGTCCGTTGAAAACAAGTGTGTCAGTGCTTGTAGCATACTTATCACCTTGCGCTTCAACAAATTTCTGATTTAACGGATAGTATGTTGCGAATGTAGTTAATGATTCAAAGTAAGGTATTGGATTTTCAAGTGTAACTTCAAATGTGTAGTCATCAATTGCTTTTACACCTAACTCTTTAACCGGTACATCACCTTTATTAACAGCTGTTGCATTTTTGATAACGCCACCCATCATATATGGACCATATTCTGATCCAGTATCAGGATTTACAGCACGCTGCCAAGAGTAAACAAAGTCATGCGCTGTTACAGGGTCACCATTTGACCATTTTGCGTCTTCACGAAGTGTGAATGTCCAAGTTAAACCATCTTCACTTACTTTGTGATCTGTAGCAATACCAGGTACAACTTCGCCATCTTTCAGACGATAAAGCCCTTCCATTGTCGCACCCAAGAATTGGATACCATATTCATCAGTAACCATAGAAGCGTCCATTGATGGAATAGTATCACCATTTATAAGATTTAATACCTGTTCAGGCTCTGAAGCTTCTTCTTCACCTGTTTCTTCTCCACTGCCTTCCTCAGTGCTTGTGTCATCTCCGCCTTCTGACGACGTATCGCCTCCGTCATCTCCACCGGAACAAGCTGCGAGGAAGAGACCTAGCATTAAAGCTAGTGCTAAAAACCATACCTTCTTCAACTTCATGTTGAAAATTACCCCCTTGATAATATTAATTTTTCTGACTTTTTAGCAGATTTCATCTACTAAATAGAATTATACAATTTTTCTTACAAGTTTGTAAAGACTTTTTTGTGAAAATTAAAACGGGTCTCTCTGTATCGGTTGCCTATCAATCAATATCAGCTCTTAAATATTTTACAGCTTTATTACAATTCAACTATTTTAAACTATGATATACTCAATATTATTTTCTTTTTGAAGGTGGAATAGATAAATGTACAGAAAAAATTGGTTCATCCTGATTCTCAATATAAGTATAATTCTTATTATGGTTTATTTAAGGGCACCAGCCTTTTCATTGGTTCACATCATTAACATGACATTTTATTTTTCACTGATTTATCTTGTTATATTTTTAGCAATGTATACAACTAAAGGCGGGTTCTTTGATGGGGTTACATTCGGCTTCAGAAGGTTTCGCAGTGTAATGTCAACACATAGTGATCATCTTGAAGAATGGAAAAAAAAGCCACTTCCTTCATCAAAAGTTAGTCAGCGTTTCTATAAGTTTACACGTTTTCAAAGTATCGCATTAATTACCCTGCTTGTCGCATTAGTACTAATCTATTATGCTTTTTAATAGTGGAACACTTATGTACGGATTTATCTATTTTGATAAATGAGTGTTTTCATTTTTTAAAAGGTTTTATGGGATTAGGGTTTGTTTGTACTTAGACTGGCAGAATTATTCAATAAGAGGGGATAAAGTATTACCACTCAGAATGAGGATCCGATAAACAGCCGATGTGGATCCTCATTCCGTTAAATAGTAGAAAATATGCTCTCTGAAGGGTGAGACGGATCCTCGTTCCGTTATTAGCAGAAATTCAATCAAATTGGAGACAGAAATGGCAAATAGTCGAGTAGGCGGGGCCTCTCCTTTGGGATTGTGCCCCTTACCCCTCACAGATCCGTACGTGCCCAATTAAGGCATACGGCTCTTCATGACACCCTTAACGTCCATGTCAAAGACGTTTACTAGC
>NZ_JBHFQH010000026.1:0-34212 GCF_041949995.1 Virgibacillus sp. JSM 102003 | reverse complement strand
AAGATGAGACTTCCCATCACTTCGAGTGAGTAAGATCCCTCAGAGACGATGAGGTTGATAGGTCCGAGGTGGAAGCGTGGTGACACGTGGAGCTGACGGATACTAATAGATCGAGGACTTAACTAATCAATACTGGATAAAACGTTGTTGTGAAGCTCTTATTTAGTTTTTAGGGTATAAAATTACAAAAAACCCTTGCATTTTTTCTTGAAAATGCATATAATATATTTTGTCTTTCAATTTAAGGACATGTCTGGTAGCATTAGCGGAGAGGACACACCTGTTCCCATGCCGAACACAGTAGTTAAGCTCTCCAGCGCCGATGGTAGTTGGGGCTTTGCCCCTGCAAGAGTAGGACGCCGCCAGGCATTATAGAAAGCTAAGATACAATATTGTGTCTTAGCTTTTTTCTATATGAGAAGTTTTTAAATTGGCTTTTACCTTATTAATGACTCAAGCAAATACTATTCACTTTAAGTAATTTAGTTTAAAATAAAGGGATATATATAGTAGTAAGGAGGGCAGTGGACGATGATTGAATATATAGATCAATTTTTTGGCGAAAATTTTTTAATTATTATGGTTCGCGTACTGATTGCTTTATTACTTTCAGGCTTAATTGGGTTTGAACGAGAACTAAAAAATCACTCAGCAGGATTTCGTACCCATATTTTGGTGGGAGTTGGCTCCTGTTTGATGATGTTATTATCTCTATATGGTTTTGAAGAATTTATTGGCGAATACGATAATATTCGATTTGATCCTGCACGTATACCTTCTTATGTTATAAGCGGAATCGGTTTTCTTGGAGCAGGGACTATTATTGTTAATGGAATGACTATCCGTGGGCTAACTACTGCAGCATCTATATGGGCAGTTGCTGGATTGGGATTAGTTGTTGGTGCTGGAATGTATGCCCCAGCATTGTTTACAACACTAATTATTTTGTTGAGTTTAGTATTTCTAAACAATTTTGAAAAGCTATTTACTAAAGGTCGATCATCTTACTTAATTGAAATTGTTGCGTTGCCTGATTTAAAAATTAATAATATTGTATCAATCTTTGAAGCGTACAATTTATCGATTAAGCAAGTTGAAATTGAACGGGTTGATAATGATCTTCGTAATATCTTTATTAAGATTGATCGGGATCCTGATTTAGATCGGGTATCATTGTTCGCTGAAGTTTCAAATCTAAAACATGTCAAAAATATAATCGAGCGAAAATAAGATTAAGAACCTTGCGATAAAATTTCGTAAGGTTTTTTTAGCGATTAAGAAAAAATACCTTCTGCAATGAAAAATCTCATTTTTATAGCTTGCAATCCGAATATTCGGATTCTATAAAATAGAATTATCCTTTCATAAGGTTTTCTTTTGCAATAAACCACCAAGTTTTCTAAGCAGTTAAGAAAGTATAAATCCTTTCTTACTGCATAGGTGCAATATAAGGCATATCTTATTAAGGCATTACGATAAGCTGAGTTTTCTAATGTTTCATTTATCTTCAAGTTGTCTAAAATAAGTATAGAACATTGTATTTGCATATGAATTAATTTAAAGTATAATTAAAATATAGTCAAAGTTAGTCAAAGTCAATAATTTTTAAAAAGAGCAGGAAAGACATATAAGTGTAAATCATAAGATGAAGGTGGGGGAGAGTCTATGAGCAACATTTCAGATATAATTGAACAACATTTAAAGAAAATTCTGGAGGCTGCAAGGCAGGATGCGATTGAGATCAAGCGAAGTGAGATTGCTGATCAATTTCATTGTGTCCCATCACAAATTAACTACGTGATTAATACACGCTTTACTGTGGAAAAAGGATATATAGTTGAAAGTAAGCGTGGTGGTGGAGGTTATATTCGGATTATCCGGATTCAGCATCAGGACAAGTCTGAATTAATTGATGATATTATAGAAATGATAAATCCCCAAGTAACACAGCAGGCTGCACTTGATATACTGGAAAGGTTGCTGGAAGAAGAAATTGTTACAGAGCGTGAAGCCAAAATTATCTTAAGCGCAATTGGCAGAAATACACTGGCATTTCAATTGCCATTGCGCGATGAGGTTCGTGCCCGTGTATTAACCTCGATGCTGTCGACTTTAAAATATTTAAACAAATAAAGGGGGAGATAATAATGGAATGCCAAGAGTGCCATAAACGGCAAGCTACCCTCCATTTTTCACAAGTTATAAATGGGAATAAAACAGAAGTACACGTTTGTGAAGTCTGTGCAAAAGAAAAAGGATATATGTCCTATCCTGAAGAAGCGTATTCTCTTCATAATTTATTATCCGGTTTATTCAACTTTGATTCTTCATCTATAGACAGTCCAAAAGGCTCATCACATAAACAGGCTGAAGATTTGCAGTGCCCGCAATGTAAAATGACGTTTTCTGAATTTAAACGTGTCGGTAAGTTTGGCTGTGCCGAATGCTACCGGACTTTTTCAGAACGTCTGGACCCAATTCTTCGTCGTGTGCATAGCGGAAATACGAAGCATCATGGCAAAATCCCTACCCGTAAAGGTGGAGATTTGCATTTGAAGAAGGAAATAGAGTCACATAAGGCAGAACTGCACCGTCTAATTGAAAATGAGGCTTTCGAGGATGCTGCAAAGGTCCGGGATGAAATTAAGGAATTGGAAAAACAGATGCGAGGTGATAAAACATGACCTTACAACAATTTATGAATGAAGCTATTAGTCCATGGATGAGAGAAGATGGCCCTGACAGTGATATTGTTTTAAGCAGCCGGATTAGATTGGCTCGTAATTTTGCAGATTACTCCTATCCAATATTAGCTAACCAGAAGGATCTGCAAAGTATCAGTAAGTTTATCCAAGATGAATATGAACAGAAGTCATTTCAGGATTATCAGAATTTCGAATTTATACCACTCAGTGAATTAAAACCGGTGGAAAAACGTGTTTTGGTTGAAAAACATTTAATTAGCCCGCATCTAGTAGAACACGGAGATTTTGCAGCAACACTCATTTCAAGAAATGAGCAAGTATCTGTTATGATAAATGAAGAGGATCACATCCGGGCCCAGCTTTATTTCCCCGGGTTTCAATTAAAAGAGGCACTTGAAAAAGCTTTTGAATTTGATGATTGGCTGGAGGAAAAAATTGATTATGCATTTGATGAAAAACATGGCTATTTAACGACTTGCCCGACAAATGTTGGAACAGGGATGCGGGCATCTGTTATGATGCATCTTCCAGCATTAGCCTGGACCCAGCAAATCAATCGGATGATACCGTCAATTAATCAGCTTGGGCTTGTAGTTCGTGGAATTTATGGTGAGGGAAGCGAAGCTATTGGAAATATCTTTCAAATTTCCAATCAGATTACACTTGGTAAGTCTGAAGAAGATATTGTTGAGGATTTACAAAGTGTTGTCCAACAGTTAATTGAACATGAACGGAATGCCAGAAATAGAATAATGGATCAGTCGAGTACTAAATTAGAGAACAGAATTTATCGCTCATACGGGGTCTTGGAATATAGTAGAATACTGGAATCAAAAGAAGCCGCAAAATGTCTATCAAATGTTCGGCTGGGAATTGATTTGGGAATTATAGAAAAAGTACCACGTAATATACTTAGTGAGTTAATGGTTCTCACGCAACCTGGTTTTTTACAGCAATATGCAAAAAAGACTTTAACAGCGGGTGAACGAGATGTGTTTAGAGCATCACTAGTTCGTGAACGGCTGCAATTAGAGAAATAGGTAGGAGGAAATTGATATGATGTTTGGACGTTTTACGGAAAGAGCTCAAAAAGTGTTGGCATTATCCCAGGAAGAAGCAGTACGACTGGGCCACAATAATATTGGTACAGAGCATGTATTGTTAGGGCTTGTTCGTGAAGGGGAAGGTATTGCTGCAAAAGCATTGCAATCATTAGGATTAGAGGTTCCAAAAATACAGGAAGAAGTGGAGAAGCTAATTGGTGTAGGCAAACAGCCGATGCAAACGATTCATTATACACCTCGTGCCAAAAAAGTAGTTGAGTTATCTCAGGATGAGGCGCGTAAGCTAGGTCATTCCTATGTGGGGACAGAACATATTCTGTTAGGTTTAATTCGTGAAGGGGAAGGCGTTGCAGCACGTGTTCTTAATAACCTTGGTGTTAGCCTGAATAAGGCACGGCAACAAGTTCTGCAGCTATTAGGCAGCAACGAATCGCAAGCAGGTCGCCAGGGACGTGGTAATGCACAGGCATCTAGTGCAAACACTCCAACATTGGACTCACTTGCACGTGACTTAACAGTTAGTGCAAAAGAAGGAAATGTTGATCCGGTTATTGGCCGTGGAAAAGAAATTGAAAGAGTAATTCAAGTACTTAGCCGTCGGACTAAAAACAATCCTGTCTTAATCGGAGAGCCGGGTGTCGGTAAGACAGCTGTTGCTGAAGGATTGGCTCAGCAAATAGTCGATAATGAGATTCCAGAAACTCTACGTGATAAACGTGTTATGACACTAGATATGGGAACGGTTGTTGCAGGAACCAAATATCGTGGTGAATTTGAAGACCGGCTTAAAAAAGTGATGGAGGAAATTCGTCAGGCAGGCAACATAATCCTGTTCATCGATGAATTGCATACATTAATTGGGGCTGGTGGAGCAGAAGGTGCTATTGATGCGTCCAATATTCTTAAACCAGCATTATCCCGTGGCGAACTGCAGTGTATTGGTGCCACTACACTTGATGAATACCGAAAATATATTGAAAAAGATGCTGCGCTAGAACGGAGATTCCAGCCAATACAGGTAGATGAGCCAACATTGGAAGAAACAGTTCAGATTTTGAAGGGGTTACGTGATCGCTATGAGGCCCATCATCGTGTGACAATTCCGGATGAGGCTGTAGAAGCAGCGGCAAATCTGTCAAACCGTTATATTACCGATCGGTTTTTACCAGATAAGGCCATTGATTTAATCGATGAAGCAGGATCTAAAGTTCGATTGCGTTCGTATACCATTCCGCCAAATTTAAAAGAATTGGAACAGAAGCTGGAAGAAGTTCGTAAAGAGAAGGACTCCGCAGTACAAAGTCAGGAATTTGAAAAGGCTGCGTCGCTACGTGATTCAGAACAGCGTCTGCGTGAAGAATTAGAAGAAACCAAGAGTAAGTGGAAAGAAAAACAAGGTCAGGAAACTTCAGAGGTATCGGTAGAAGATATTGCTAAGGTTGTTTCTACATGGACTGGTGTGCCTGTTTCTAATCTTACCAAAGATGAAAGTGATCGTCTGTTAAATCTGGAAAAAACACTACATGACCGTGTAATTGGTCAAGAAGAGTCCGTAAACGCAGTATCAAAAGCAATCCGCCGTGCTCGTGCTGGGTTAAAAGATCCTAAACGTCCGATTGGTTCATTCATTTTCCTAGGTCCAACAGGGGTTGGTAAAACCGAGCTTGCACGTGCGTTAGCTGAGGCAATGTTTGCTGATGAGGAAGCGATGATTCGAATTGATATGTCTGAATACATGGAAAAACATTCAACTTCCCGTCTTGTAGGTTCCCCGCCTGGATATGTAGGTTATGAAGAAGGTGGTCAGCTTACGGAGAAAGTACGAAGAAAGCCATATTCCGTTGTATTATTAGATGAGGTTGAGAAAGCCCACCCGGAAGTATTCAATATCTTACTGCAGGTGCTTGAGGATGGTCGATTAACTGATTCAAAAGGCCGCGTCATTGATTTTCGTAATACTGTTCTCATCATGACTTCTAACGTAGGTGCAGATGAGTTGAGACGGAATAAATATGTTGGTTTTAACTTGGAAGAAGAGAATCAGGATTACAATAATATGAAAACCAAAGTAACCGAAGAGTTGAAAAAGGCATTTAGGCCAGAGTTCTTGAATCGAATTGATGAAACGATTGTATTCCATTCATTAGAACGGAAACACATGAAAGATATTGTGACACTAATGGTTAAACAATTGCAAAATCGCTTGAAACAACAGGAAATCGAATTTACACTTACCGATAAAGCGATTGAAAAGATTGCTAATGAAGGATTTAACCCTGAATACGGGGCACGCCCATTACGCAGATCCATTCAAAAAAATATAGAGGATTTACTATCTGAAGAATTGCTGAAAGAAACAATCTCAAAAGGTGAAAAAGTAAAAATAGGGTTAAATAACAAGGGAGAATTTATTGTCTTAACCTAAACAAATAAATATCCTGCAAAAAGCTGAAAGGGAACTCCCTTTCAGCTTTTTTAAGCAATATTTAAAAGTTTATTGATATTAACTCACCTTTCGTATTTATAGAATAAGCTTATAAATTTTTAAAATTGTTGCCTCGACAACATTGATTAAAGTATTTTGTACACATAAGATATAAAATGCGAAGTACCTTACTAAAAAAAGAGTGCTATTATACCGCTGCGGAAATACACTTCGCGCACCTAGGGCGGCTGATGAGCCTTCTTGCTCCTACGTCGCTGCATAGTCTCATCTAGGCACAAGCTCCCACAGGAGTCTACGTGTATTTCCTCCGCTGGGATTGCTTTTACTTAATCTTCTTAGCTATAGCCATAGGGAACACTTCAAGCTCTAATCAAGAAGCCTCTTCCAGTGGAGGCAGAATGCGCAGACTCCTATGGGAACAGCACGTTCCGAAGACCCCGGAAGAAGCGATTAAATGAAGGCCGACTAAAACCGTCCTTTGCGGACAACGTCGGCATACCCCTTGCCGGGGCAAGGAGGCTGAGGTCGTGCCCATGGAAAGCGAAGTATTCTGCCGGAACGAATCGAAGCACTCAACCTTCATTTAAGAGAAGGGAAAGAAGCTTAAATAAAAGTTTTTCAGTACTTCGCATCATATATCTTTTGTGATAATAAAAGCAACCTTACTAAAAGAGCCTTTACAGTTAGAAAGCTCTTACTCTTAACATAGCAAAACATCAGAATACTATTAGCGATTAGTCAGGATTTCTGATTCATCACACTTAACAAGGAAAGATGTTAAACTAGTTATTGTGGCATAAGTATGTAAATTTTTTTCTTTAATTGATAGAATTCTGTAACCTTCATGTTACGTTTTTCGTATAGAATAGAAGGTGAACTGAAAGGGTTGAATCACATTGGCAAAACGAAAAGTGAAGTTTGTTTGTCAGGATTGTGGCTATGAATCTGCAAAATGGATGGGTAAATGTCCAGGTTGTCATAATTGGAACACATTAGTAGAAGAAATTGAAGCATCAAGTATGAAAAACAGACATACAGTAGGTGGGGGGGCAAAAGCTGCCCAAAAACCTGAGAGTATTACAGCAATTGAATCAGAGAAAGAACCACGTATGACAACAACGATGATGGAGTTTAATCGTGTACTTGGCGGAGGTATTGTTCCAGGTTCACTAGCGCTAATTGGCGGTGATCCAGGTATCGGAAAATCTACATTACTATTACAGATCTCATCCCAATTAGCTGAGAAGCAACTGCCGGTTCTTTATATATCCGGTGAGGAATCTACTCGCCAAACGAAGCTCCGAGCAGACCGATTAGGTGTCAAGTCTGATTTGTTATATGTACTGGCCGAAACTAATTTACTTGATATTGCTAACCAAATTGAACAAATTAAACCGTCTTTTGTAGTAATTGATTCTATACAAACTATTTTTCGTGAAGAAGTTACAAGTGCACCAGGGAGTGTATCGCAAGTCCGTGAGTGTACGAGTGAATTAATGAGGATTGCCAAAACAAATGGAATTCCAATCTTTATTGTGGGACACGTAACAAAAGAGGGAGCCATTGCAGGACCACGAATGCTTGAACATATGGTTGATGCAGTTCTTTATTTTGAAGGGGAGCAGCATCATACACATCGTATTTTACGCGGGGTTAAAAATCGTTTTGGCAGTACACATGAAATGGGAATATTTGAAATGAAGGAAGAAGGCCTTCGAGAAGTGCTGAATCCTTCTGAAATTTTTCTTGAGGAACGCTCTCAGGGTACGTCAGGATCAACTGTTGTTGCCTCAATGGAGGGGACAAGACCTGTTCTTGTTGAGATTCAGGCATTAATATCACCGACAAGTTTTGGGAACCCAAGGCGAATGGCAACAGGAATTGACTCAAATCGTGTTCCATTGTTAATGGCAGTATTAGAGAAACGTGTTGGATTAATGCTGCAGAATCAGGATGCCTATATTAAAGTAGCTGGAGGAGTGAAGCTTGACGAACCCGCAATAGACTTAGCGGTTGCGGTAAGTATTGCGTCGAGTTTCCGTGATCAGCCTACCAAGCCTGAGGATATTATTATTGGAGAGGTAGGACTGACAGGAGAAATCAGGCGAGTGTCCCGAATTGAGCAACGTGTACAGGAAGCGGCAAAACTGGGATTTAAACGGGTCATTTGTCCAAAGAAAAATCTGGAGGGCTGGAAAGCACCTGAATCGATACAGGTTGTTGGTGTTAATACTGTACAAGAAGCGTTGGATATTGGACTGGATAGATAAGCAATTAATTCAGTGTGAAATTAATTGACAGGTATAATGTCGTGTGTTAAGATTTATAGTTTATTAAATTGACTGTTAATTGTAGTTATGCTATGGTTTAGTTGATATTATAAGTTTTTTACACTTCCAAGATTATTTTTATTTAGGGTTATTTTTAAAAAAATAGGTAATAATAAAAAGATAGGAGGTGACGGTGGTGCTGAAAAAGATTGTCCATTTATTTTTTATTATTAGTGGAGGTACCATTGGGTATTTATATATACCGGATATTATAGAATTATTAGATTTTACAGATGCAAGTTGGGTAGCATCCCCATATGTTGGTTTAGTTTTAGGTGCAATTATACTATCTCTTATTTCTTATTGGCTGGCCGATTATATTGTCGGATTATTAAGGTGGATTGAGGAGGCACTTATTAAAGTGCCTGTTGGCGATTTGTTTTTTGGCAGCCTGGGATTAATTATTGGTTTAGTTGTTGCATATCTGATCAATATTGCACTGAAAGATATTGATATTGAGTTTGTTTCACAGGTAATTCCGTTGTTTGTTACCATTTTACTTGGTTACTTTGGTTTTCAGGTTGGTTTTAGACGAAGAGAGGAATTCGTGAACTTATTAAACATTAGTAAGAAGGAACGCGAGAAGCGGACTGCAACTGATGGTGACTCTAGTGAACAGACACAGCCTAAGGCTAAAATCTTAGATACAAGTGTTATTATTGATGGTCGTATCGCGGATATTTGCCAAACTAGTTTCTTAGAAGGAACCATTGTAATTCCGCAGTTTGTATTAGGAGAATTACAGCATATTGCTGACTCATCAGATGTATTGAAACGTAACCGCGGACGACGTGGGTTGGACGTTTTGAATCGTATTCAAAAAGAATTACCGGTTAAAGTTGAGATTTACGAAGGTGACTTTGAAGAGATTCAGGAAGTTGACAGTAAACTGATAAAACTAGCAAAAGTGATTAATGGTATCGTTGTTACAAATGACTTTAATTTGAACAAAGTATGTGACCTTCAAGGTGTCCATGTGCTAAATATCAACGATCTGGCAAATGCTGTGAAACCAGTAGTGCTTCCTGGTGAAGAACTAATGGTACAAGTAATTAAAGATGGTAAAGAGCAAAACCAGGGTATTGCTTATTTAGATGATGGCACCATGATTGTTGTGGAAGAAGGCCGCGATTACATCGGTAAAACAATTGAGGTACTTATTACTAGTGTTCTGCAAACATCTGCAGGACGAATGATTTTTGCTAAACCGAAATTACTTGAAAAAGCACTGTAAAAAAGGTATAACTTATAGAGGATGGAAAAGTGATAACGTAAATATGTTATCACTTTTTCTAATACTGAATGTACTGTGTGATATATATTGTTAATTAATAGAAAGGGGTACCCAACATGACAGATCAAGTTCGTGTTCGTTATGCGCCAAGTCCTACTGGTAATTTGCACATAGGAAATGCGCGGACTGCACTATTTAATTACTTATTCGCTAAGCATTTTGATGGAAAATTTATTATCCGGACGGAGGATACTGACGAGAAGCGAAATGTTGCTGGTGGAGAAGAGAGTCAGCTTAAATATTTAAAATGGCTTGGCATCGAATGGGATGAAGGTGCTGATATTGGTGGAGACTATGGCCCATATCGTCAGATGGAACGGTTGGATATATATGATAAATACGTAGATGAATTGCTTGAAAAGGGATTAGCCTACAAATGTTATATGACCGAAGAAGAACTTGATCAGGAACGGGAAGAACAACGCGCTAAAGGACAAGTTCCAAAATACTCTGGTGCACATAGTAATTTGACAGCAGAAGATATTGCCCGGTATGAACAGGAAGGACGTAAACCGAGTATTCGTATGCGTGTTCCTGCTAATCAGGATTATACATTTAATGATATTGTAAGAGGTAACATAAAGTTTGAATCAAGTGATTTTGGTGACTGGGTCATTGTTAAGAAAAGCGGTACACCAACATACAATTTTGCCGTTGCGATTGACGACCATTTAATGCGTATTTCACATATCCTTCGCGGAGAAGAGCATATTTCCAACACGCCTAAACAAATGATGGTGTATGATGCCTTTGGATGGGAAACACCAAAATTTGGTCATATGACACTTATATTGAATGAAGAACGTAAAAAGCTGAGCAAACGTGATGAGCATATTCTGCAATTTATTGAACAATATCATAACTTAGGTTATTTGCCTGAAGCACTATTTAACTTTATTACGTTGCTTGGCTGGTCTCCGGTAGGCGAAGAGGAAATCTTTAATAAAGAAAAATTAATTGAGATTTTTGATCCTGAGCGGTTATCAACGTCTGCGGCAATTTTTGACCAGCATAAATTAAAATGGATGAATAATGAGTATATTAAAGCAACTGAAATTGAGAAAGTCATTGAATTAGCCATGCCACACCTAATTGAAGCTGGAAGATTACCTGAAGATATGGATGCTTCTACAAGGGAATGGGCTGAGAATGTTATCACATTATATCGGGAACAATTGCGGTATGGAGCAGAAATCGTTGAGTTAACGGAGTTGTTTTTCAAGGAATCAATTGATTATGATGAAAGTGCAATGGAAGTATTGCAACAGGAACAGGTACCTGAAGTATTGCAGGTTTTTGCTGACAAGCTAATCCATTTGGATGACTTTACGAAGGATTCTATTAAAGCAGAAATTAAGGCAACGCAAAAAGAAACAGGCCACAGGGGTAAAAAACTGTTTATGCCAATTCGTGTTGCAACAACAGGGCAATCACATGGTCCAGAGCTTCCAATGGCAATCGAATTGTTAGGAAAAGACATCATTATAAGCCGTTTGGATAAAGTATTAAAGAAATTAGAAGCTTAATTAATTCACATTGAGCCAAAAATATAATATAGTAGTAATACAATATTGAGCGTTGATAAGGAGAAGTAAAAAACGGATGACTTATCCAGAGAGAATCGCCTGAGGCTGCGAGCGATTTAAAGCATCGTTTTTGAAATGCACCTTTGAGCCCGTTATGGAAGTAATGTACATAACGGCGGTACTCTGCCGTTATTAGAGTATAAGTTGGGGGAAGCAATATCTCCAAACAGAGTGGAACCGCGCCATAAGCGTCTCTGTGTATTAAATACACAGGGCGTTTTTTTTTAATGCAAAGAACGGGGGAAGGAGGCGTTGTTATCATGGGATTTTTTAAGCGAATAAAAGAAGATATGGATGTGGTTTTTGAACAGGATCCAGCAGCACGGAACTATTTCGAAGTATGCTTAACATATTCGGGTTTGCATGCAATCTGGAATCACCGTATTGCTCATTTTTTCTTTAAGCGTCGATTATACTTTATTGCGCGTGCTATATCACAAATAAGCCGTTTTTTAACTGGTATCGAAATACACCCTGGTGCGAAAATTGGCAGGAAGTTTTTTATAGACCATGGCATGGGAGTGGTGATTGGTGAAACCTGCGAAATAGGTGATAATGTTACTGTTTTTCAGGGAGTAACGTTAGGTGGCACAGGCAAGGAAAGAGGAAAACGTCACCCTACTATTAAAGACAATGCCCTTATCGCTACAGGTGCCAAGGTGCTTGGCTCTATAACCATCGGCGAAAGTTCAAAGGTCGGAGGTGGTTCGGTAGTATTAAAAGATGTACCTGATCACTCAACGGTTGTGGGGGTTCCTGGTCGTGTTGTTGTTCAAAACGGTCAAAAATTACGTAAAAATCTCGACCACCATAAATTACCGGATCCTGTAGCAGATCGCTGTGATCAGCTACAAGAGGAAATTAACGCATTACAAGAAGAACTAGCCAAGCTGAAAGAAGGGAAGCAAAATGCCGATAACCATTTATAATACATTAACCCGTCAAAAAGAAGTATTTAAGCCACTTGAAGAAGGCAGAGTCAGCATGTACGTGTGTGGCCCGACTGTCTACAATTATATTCATATAGGGAATGCACGTCCTGCGATTGTTTTTGATACGGTACGAAGGTATCTGGAATATAAGGAATATGAAGTCGACTATGTATTAAATTTCACAGATGTTGATGACAAAATCATTAAAGCGGCAAATGAGTTAGGTGATGAAGTATCAGATGTAGCAGATCGCTTTATTGACGCTTACTTGGAGGATGTTGAATCACTAGGCGTGAAAAAGGCAACCTATAATCCACGTGTTACTGAAGCAATGAATGATATCTTAACTTTTATTGAAACGTTAATTGCAAAAGGGTATGCATATGAAGTTGACGGGGATGTCTATTTTAAGCCTCGTTCATTTGATGGATATGGAAAATTATCACACCAATCAATTGATGAATTGCGCTCAGGTGCACGAATTAAGGTTGGTGAGAAAAAAGAGGACCCGCTTGATTTTGCGTTGTGGAAAAAAGCAAAGGATGATGAAATAGCTTGGGACTCCCCGTGGGGGCAAGGCAGGCCGGGGTGGCATATCGAGTGCTCCGCAATGGCCAAAAAATACCTTGCTGAAACAATTGATATCCATGCTGGTGGGCAGGATTTAGCGTTTCCACATCATGAAAATGAAATCGCGCAGTCTGAGGCGATGACAGGTAAATCTTTTGCAAAATACTGGATGCATAATGGGTACATTAATATAGATAATGAAAAAATGTCCAAATCACTGGGTAACTTTGTATTAACGCGGGATATCATTCAACAGCATGACCCACAGGTGGTTCGGTTCTTTATGCTAAGTGTTCACTATCGTAATCCGATAAATTTTACGGAAGAATTGCTGGAAGGTGCTAAAAATAGCCTGGACCGTATTAAAAATGCATACTTCAACTTAGAGCATCGTAAGCAAACAAGTATGGACATGGATAAAAATGCAGATCAGTGGCTGGAAAAAATTACGGAGCTGAATGGCCAATTTGAGGAATCGATGGATGATGACTTTAATACTGCTAATGCAATTTCGGTTTTGTTCGATTTAACCAAAGAAGCTAATCTCTATCTGCAGGGAAAACACACCTCCATAAAAGTAATCGAGGCATTTCAAAGCAGCTTCACCAATTTACTGAATGTGTTGGGAATTTATATTGAGCAGGAAGAGGAATTACTCGATGAAGAAATCGAAGCATTATTGCAAGAACGAGTGGAAGCTAGAAAGAAACGTGATTTTAATCGGGCAGACGAAATACGCGATAATCTAAAAGAAAAGAATATTATTTTAGAAGATACGCCACAAGGAACCCGCTGGAAAAGGGATCGTAATGAGTCTTGACGTGAAGCAGATGAAAAGTTTAGCTCTTGCTTACATGGGTGATGCTGTTTATGAAGTCCATGTAAGAGAGTATTTATTACAAACTGGCAAAGTGAAACCAAATCAGTTACATCGATCGGCCATATCTTTTGTGTCAGCAAAGGCACAGGCTGCTGTTATTTTATATTGGCTGGAAACGGAACTCCTTTCTGATGAAGAGGAAGGAGTTGTTTCCAGAGGGCGTAATGCAAAATCTGGGACAGTCCCTAAAAATACGAGTGTACAAGCGTATAATTATAGTACGGCGTTTGAGGCGTTAATCGGTTATCATTATTTGCAAAAGAATGAAAGCAGGTTAAATGAGTTGATAACACAAGCAATTCAATTCAGCGAAGGGAGGAAAGGCTAATTATGGATCAGGAGATTATTATCGGCAAAAACCCTGTAATCGAAGCACTGAACTCCGGACGATCAGTAAACAAGGTATTAGTATCAGAACAACTGAACAAACAATTGTTTGGGAAACTGCAAAAACTTAGCAGGAACGCTGGCACTACGATTCAGAAGGTGCCCAAAAAGAAGCTCGATCAGCTTGTGGAAGGTTCACATCAAGGTATTGTGGCCTATGTGGCATCCTATCAGTATGCTTCTTTGGAAGACCTGTTTGATAAAGCAGAGAACAAAAATGAAACACCGTTTTTTATTATACTGGACGAGTTGGAGGATCCTCATAATTTAGGATCAATCTTAAGGACTGCTGATGCAGCAGGTGTTCACGGGGTAATTATTCCAAAACACAGGTCAGTTGGTTTAACTTCAACTGTGGCAAAAACTGCTGCAGGCGCACTGGAACACATTCCTGTTGCCAGGGTGACGAATATTGCCAATACCATTGATGAATTAAAGCAACGTTATGTCTGGGTTGTTGGAACTGCCGCCGATGGTACGGAGGATTACCGTGAGCTTGACGGTGACTTATCGATTGCCATTGTGATTGGAAATGAAGGTAAAGGGATAAGCCGTTTGGTAAAAGATAAGTGTGATTGGACTGTTAGCCTTCCTATGACTGGACATGTTTCCTCCTTAAACGCATCTGTTGCATGCAGCTTGCTGTTGTATGAAATCTATCGAAAAAGATTTCCGCTTGGTGATTAGTGATGTTTGTATTAGTTGTTGACGGTTATAATATCATCGGAGCGTGGGAAGAACTGCAGAAACTTAAGGAAAAAGATATCGGACAGGCACGGGACAGGTTAATTGAACGTATGGCAGAGTATCAGTCATATTCAGGTTCACGGGTTATCATTGTATTTGATGCGTACTATGTAAAAGGGATCGAAAGCAAGTATAAGTCATACAAGGTTGAGGTTATTTACACAAAAGAAAACGAAACAGCCGACGAATGTATTGAAAGGCTTGTTAAAGGATTAAAGAACGTTAAAAATCAAGTGTACGTAGCAACATCAGACTACGCAGAACAGCGAACTATATTTGGGCGTGGCGCTTTACGGAAGTCAGCGAGAGAATTATATATTGAATTCAAGGATATTGAAAGAGAGATTGAAAAAGATATAGAAGTTCACAAGCAGATACAACCTAAAATTAAAATCCCATTAAAAAAAGAAGTACAAGAAAAATTTGAAAAGTGGAGACGAGGGGACAAGTGATCCTGGTTCTCCACTTTTTTTGTCATTATGAAACCAGCATGGCTGCTGAGTATGCAGCTGCCCATCTATCAAGGTCGAGGTTTTGCGGACACCAGAGACCTTATTTGGCAGAAATGCCCTCTAATGGTGGTGTTGCCGGACACCAGAGGTCTTATTTAGCACAAATGCCCTCTATTTACCATGAGATTGGTAAAATAAGATCTTCTGTGTCCGGATAAGTTCGAAAAGGTTACTTTCTTATAGAAATAAGGGCTCCTGTGTCCGCTGAAAAAATAAAAGGCACGTGCTATTCGAAAGGGAGTCACCGCCCTCCCGCTCACCCGGACTAGTGTGGTGCTGTCACGTATTTATTCTTGTGTACAAAAAACGTTCAAAGATTATCAAGATAACCGTTTGAACTTTTTCTATAGATGCCAAAGTTGAGTAATTAACTCTTTTATAAGCAGTTAAAGACCCCCCCCGTGGTTCTGCAACTCAGAATTACCATCTGTATCACGCTTTGATAAATAAACCATTCACGACAAGCAAGTTTTCTAGTAATTGGCAGTTAGTATTGACGTTAGTAAAGCGCTTACTGTATAATACGTTTAAATTGACTACACTGTAGTCGGGGGGTCATTTTTGGTGAGTGTTAAGCTAGCGGCAGAAAAGAACCAAAGCCTAAAAATGCTGGATGATGATAGTATTATCCTTCTTGTGCATGGAGGGAATAGTCAAGCACTGGATTTTTTAATAAATAAATATATAAATTTTGTACGAGCTAAAGCACGGACTTATTTCATTATTGGTGCAGACAAAGAGGATATTATACAAGAAGGCATGATAGGTCTGTATAAGGCAATTCGCGACTATGATGGGGACAAGCTATCATCATTTAAAGCGTTTGCTGAACTTTGTGTGACCCGACAAATTATTACAGCAATTAAAACAGCTACAAGACAAAAACACATACCTCTTAATTCGTATGTATCACTTGATAAACCAATTTACGATGAAGAATCAGACAGGACATTGCTGGATGTTGTAGCGGGTTCAAAGGCAATTGATCCCCAGGAATTACTCGTAAACAGAGAAAAATTTGGTGATATGGAAACTAGATTGTCAGAGTTACTAAGCGAGTTAGAAAAAGAAGTGTTGCGTTTATATTTGGATGGACAAACCTATCAGGAGATTTCAGTCCAATTAAAACGCCACGTAAAATCGATAGATAATGCTTTGCAGCGGGTGAAACGTAAACTGGAGCAGCTCCTGGAATCGAATGAAACAGCATATAACAGCCGTTGACACATCGTGGTAACCATGCTACAGTTATATGAGTAAAAAACCCTGCATAGGGGTGATAAAGTGAATAAAAAAATAACATTAGCGTGTGCAATTTGTTCAAATAGAAACTATACAACTAGTAAAAATGTATCCACACAACCTATGCGTATGGAAGTTAAAAAGTACTGCAAAACATGTGGGAAGCATACATTGCACCGTGAGACGAAATAATAGCACTCTTCGGGTAGAGTTTGGGGGTACAAGCATGAATCTTGTTCAATTTTTTAAGAATGTATCTCGGGAAATGAAAAAAGTAAGCTGGCCAAAAGGTCGTGAATTAACTAGTTACACCATAACTGTTATTTCAACAGTAGTGTTTGTGGCATTGTTTTTCACGGTAATAGATCTTGGCATTTCCGAAATTTTAAGTTCATTTTTTGAATAATTAAGCTATAAATATGTTATAATGGAATATAATATTTCGATTTAAAAAAACCCGGTGCAAACGGGTTTTTTAATATTGCATTACTTTTCAGCAGTTAACAAAGTGTAAACACGTTCCTGCTGTATAAGTGTAACTAGGAATTTCACCATTAAGACCTGGCAATAAGCCAAGTTTTCAACGGGGTAACTTTAAAGTTTTAAGCTAAGGGAGGGAAGGGCAAGTAAATTTGTCCTGCTTAAATGGAAAAAAATTGGTATGCAGTTCATACATATTCCGGGTATGAGAACAAAGTAAAAACGAATTTAGAGAAGCGTGTGGAATCGATGGGAATGGAAGATAGAATTTTTCGTGTAATCGTCCCTGAAGATGAAGAAACGGAAATTAAAAACGGCAAGAAAAAAGTTGTTAAAAAGAAATTCTTCCCTGGATATGTTCTGGCAGAAATGGTCATGACCGATGACTCATGGTATGTCGTCCGGAACACACCAGGCGTAACAGGATTCGTCGGTTCAAGTGGACATGGAACGAAACCGACATCGCTTTTACCTGATGAGGTAGATGCAGTATTGAAGCGTATGGGAGTAGCCGAACCTGTTATGCAGCTTGACTTTGAAATAAAAGAAAATGTACGAGTCAACGATGGACCATTCACAAACTTTACAGGAACAATTGAGCATATTGATGTTGATAAGCAAAAGGTTAAGGTACATGTTAATATGTTTGGACGTGAGACACCAGTTGAACTGGATTTCTCCCAGATTGAAAAATTATAAAAGGAAAATTTTATGGCTGTTATCTAAAAGTGTTTCAACAAAACCTTGCATAATTTTATGATTCATGCTAAAATTCTTTTGTTATTTATGTCCTCGATATTCGAGGAAAATGGCTAATAATGAGTGGGAGGGGAATTTCCCCAATTACCACATCACGGACTTTAAGGAGGTGTGTCTCGTGGCTAAAAAAGTAATCAAGTTAGTTAAATTACAAATTCCAGCTGGTAAAGCAAACCCAGCACCACCAGTAGGGCCGGCTTTAGGTCAAGCAGGTGTTAATATCATGGGATTCTGTAAAGAATTTAATGCGCGTACGCAAGATGATGCTGGTATGATTATTCCGGTTGAAATCACGGTATTCGAAGACCGTTCATTTACGTTTATCACAAAAACTCCACCTGCTGCTGTATTGTTGAAAAAAGCAGCTGGGATTGAAACTGCTTCAGGTGAACCAAACCGTAATAAAGTTGCTACTGTTAAGCGTGATAAAGTACAGGAAATTGCGGAAACAAAAATGCCTGATTTAAACGCCGCTGATCTAGAAGCAGCGATGCGCATGGTTGAAGGAACTGCACGCAGTATGGGCATTACGATTGAAGACTAGTGTCTAACAATTTTTAAATAGGTATAGGTTGCGGAAATGGGTTACTATCCATCGCAACCTTTTTGCAAGCTATAAAAGTATTCGTGCTTTTATAAGTGGGAGGTCTTACCGCTATAACCACAATTGAGGAGGAAACAAAATGGCTAAAAAGAGTAAACGACTTCAAGAAGCTGCAAAGCTTGTTGATCGTATGAAATCATATGAAGTACAAGAATCTGTTGCATTGTTAAAAGAGACAGCAAAAGCAAACTTTGATGAAACTGTAGAAGCAGCATTTCGTTTAGGGGTAGACCCTAAGAAAGCTGACCAGCAAATTCGCGGAGCTATGGTATTGCCGCATGGTACTGGTAAAACACAACGTGTACTAGTATTTGCAAAAGGTGATAAAGCAAAAGAAGCTGAAGAAGCTGGAGCAGATTATGTAGGAGAACAGGATCTCATTAATAAAATCAATCAAGGTTGGTTTGAGTTTGATGTGATTGTTGCAACTCCTGACATGATGGCTGAAGTTGGTAAACTAGGACGTGTATTAGGACCAAAAGGACTAATGCCGAACCCGAAAACCGGTACAGTTACGTTTGAAATTGAAAAAGCTGTTAACGATATTAAAGCTGGTAAAGTGGAATATCGTGTTGATAAATCGGCTAACATTCATGTTCCAATTGGAAAGATTTCATTCGACAATCAAAAATTAGTTGAGAACTTTGAAGCAATTACAGAAGCACTTGTGAAAGCTAAACCACAAGCTGCTAAAGGTATCTACATGCGTAATGCATCTGTAACATCAACAATGGGACCTGGAATTAAAGTAGATGTTTCAGGTTATGTTCGCGGCTAATTTGTTGTTGACAATCTAACAACAATTAGATATACTAAGTTGCGTTGTAAAAATGAATACGTTGTACCGTAGACAGCAGGTGCGAGCAATCGCTTAATTTCCTGCCGAGGTGTTTAAAAGCAGATTAAATGATCTTATTGATTTTGATTATAATTTGTCATAAAAGCCTCCATGTCTACATGGAGGCTTTATTAGTCTCGTTATCGGTAACGTTAAAATGTTTATAGGAGGTGGAACAATGTCCAATAGCAATATTATTGAACAAAAACAACAACTCGTACAAGAGATTGCTTCTAAATTCCGTGACAGCCAATCTACTTTGTTGGTAGATTATCGTGGTCTTGATGTAGCGGAAGTAACAGAATTGCGTAAGCAGCTTCGTGAAGCTGACGTTGAATTCAAAGTTTACAAAAACTCAATGGCTCGTCGTGCTGTGGATGCTGTAGAACTAGGAGAGTTATCCGATACATTGGTTGGTCCAACTGCAATTGCATTTAGTAATGAGGATGTAGTGGCACCAGCTAAAATTTTGAATAACTTTGCAAAAGATCATAATGAGCTGGAAATTAAAGGCGGCGTAATTGAAGGTCAGGTTGCATCACTTGAACAAATTAAAGAGCTTGCCGATCTGCCAAATTACGAAGGTATGGTATCTATGCTTCTTAGCGTACTGCAAGCGCCTATCCGTAACCTTGCTTATGCAACACAAGCAATCGCAGAACAAAAAGAAGAACAAGGTGCATAAATTGCCACAAGTAATTTAGCATTTCGGAAATATAAAATTAAAAGAAAAATGGAGGAATATATCATGACTAATGAACAAATCATTGAAGCGGTTAAAGAAATGTCTGTTTTAGAATTAAACGATCTTGTTAAAGCAATTGAAGAAGAATTTGGTGTAAGTGCTGCAGCTCCAGTTGCTGCTGCCGGTGCTGCTGGTGGAGCAGAAGTAGCAGAAGAGCAAACTGAATTTGACGTAGTACTAGAAAGTGCTGGAGATTCAAAAATCAAAGTAGTTAAAGCTGTTCGCGAGATCACTGGTCTTGGACTTAAAGACGCAAAAGATCTAGTAGACAATGCTCCTAAAGCAATTAAAGAAGGTACTTCTAAAGAAGATGCTGAAGAAATTAAAGGCAAGCTTGAAGAAGTTGGAGCGACAATCGAAGTTAAGTAATATTATCTTAAGCAGTAAGAAAGTATAAATTCTTTCTTACTGCTTAAGTGCAACCAAGGCTTTCGCCATAAAGGCTTGGCGATAAGCCAAGTTTTCTAATGAAAAGAGCTCGTCGGAATATACGACGGGCTCTATATATATTTATTTCTTCAGAATACACACAAAGTAGGTGCCCTAATGTCAGAGCATTACTTTTCGGAAAATCCTCAATCTAAAAGTTCACCCAAGAAATGGAATTACCAATTACGAGGCAAAATTTACACATTTGAAAGTGATTATGGTGTTTTTTCAAAAAATGAAGTGGATTTTGGCTCACGTTTACTGATTGAAACATTTAAGGAACCATTAATTTCAGGTGATTTTTTGGACCTGGGTTGTGGTTACGGCCCGATTGGAATTACATTAGCTGATTGTTATAACGATCGAAACGTGATTTTGACAGACATTAACGAACGCGCTATCAAGCTTGCCCAAAAAAATGCTGACTATAATAAAGTAGGAAATGCAGAATTTGTGCAAAGTGATCGTTTTAGTAATCTAACAAACCGTTCATTTGCTGCTATACTGACAAATCCACCGGTTAGAGCAGGAAAAAAAGTAGTTCATCAAATGTTTGAAGATAGTAAGAATGCTTTATTACGGCATGGCCAATTGTGGGTAGTTATTCAGAAGAAGCAAGGTGCCCCCTCAGCTAAGGAAAAATTAAATGAATTATTTTTGAATGTTGAGGTAGTCGAGCGCGATAAAGGGTATTTTATATTGAAGGCTACAAATGATTGACCTTATAATTTACTTGTGTTAATATAGTAAAATGCTAACATGGGACTTCCTTTGTCAAGGAGGAATTTCATGAGAAATGAAACGTATAATTCATTGGTAATCGGAGACACTGTTAAAATCCCAAAAATTAAACACAGAAGGTTTTTATCAAAAGACTTGTTTTGCAGTTAAGGTTATTGACTGCATGCGAGCAGTTATAGCCAGCATTTCAAAGTGTAAGGGGTTCTGGGAAGGCAAATTACGCATTCGCAATACCCTCATAATGATAAGCCGTGTTTTCTAATATTTATAATTATATCACATTATAGCGTGTTATATTACTGATGAATGAAAAAAATTTACTTGTATAACTCCGAATTACAAGTTTGTTCAGCATGTTTTGCGGACAGTGGCATTTGGCTATTGTTTTTTCGCATCAACACAAAAATAGGATTCAAAAAACAACTGATTTAAGTAGTTTTAATCAGTTCGTTTTTGCTAAATATTATTAGTCATTTTTCAACAGAGCGTATTAACGCTTTAATAGTTTATGAAAAATGCTTGATTTGAGGGGTGAAGTTGTTGACAGGTCAACTAGTTCAGTATGGACGGCACCGCCAACGCAGGAGCTATGCGCGTATTAGCGAGGTGTTAGAATTACCAAATCTAATCGAGATTCAAACCGCTTCTTATGAGTGGTTTTTAGAAGAAGGTTTGAGAGAAATGTTTAAGGATATTTCTCCTATTGAAGATTTTACAGGCAACCTTTCTCTGGAATTTGTTGATTACAGTCTCGGAGAACCGAAATATCCTGTAGATGAATCAAAAGATCGAGATGTCACGTATAATGCTCCACTTCGCGTAAAGGTTCGTTTAATTAATAATGAGACCGGTGAAGTGAAGGAACAAGAAGTATTCATGGGTGATTTCCCACTTATGACAGACACAGGTACATTTATTATTAATGGGGCTGAACGTGTCATTGTTTCCCAGCTTGTACGTTCACCTAGTGTTTATTATAACGAAAAATTCGACAAAAACGGCAAACGCGGTGTTACAGCGACGGTTATTCCAAACCGTGGTGCATGGCTGGAATTTGAAACAGATGCCAAAGATGTCGCATATGTAAGAATTGATCGCACACGTAAATTGCCAATCACGGTACTTTTACGTGCACTTGGTTTTGGTTCCGACCAGGAAATCATTGATCTGCTGGGTGAAAGCGAGTACCTTAAGAATACATTGGAAAAAGATAATACAGAAACAACGGATAAAGCCTTGTTAGAAATCTATGAACGTCTGCGCCCTGGTGAACCGCCAACAGTAGATAATGCAAAGAGCTTGCTGGTTTCACGCTTCTTTGATCCGAAGCGTTATGACCTGGCACATGTAGGTCGCTATAAAATGAATAAAAAGCTCGATATTAAAAATCGCCTGTTTAATCAAGTGCTGGCTGAACCGGTTGTTGATCCGGAAACTGGTGAAGTTTTAGCGCAAAAAGGTGACAAATTAGAGCGTAAACTACTAGATAAGATAATTCCATATTTGGAACAAGATGAAGAGAAACTCGGTGAAAAAAGCGTTGAACTGCAGGAAGGCGTTCTTGACGATCCGATTCTTGTACAATCCATTAAAATAGTAGACCCTACTGATCCAAGTGGTGAAAGAGAACTAAATGTTATTGGCAATGCTGGTGTGGACAGAGACGTTAAGAATATAATGCCTGCTGACATTCTATCAGCGGTAAACTATTTCTTTAACCTGCTCCACCATGTTGGAGGCACAGATGACATAGACCATCTGGGTAACCGCAGACTTCGTTCTGTTGGGGAATTACTGCAAAATCAATTCCGTATCGGTTTATCTCGTATGGAACGTGTTGTGCGTGAAAGAATGTCGATTCAGGATACATCTAGTATTACGCCACAACAACTAATTAATATTCGACCTGTGATCGCTTCGATTAAGGAATTCTTCGGCAGTTCACAGTTATCGCAGTTTATGGACCAAACAAATCCATTAGCAGAATTAACGCATAAGCGTCGTTTGTCTGCCTTGGGACCAGGTGGTTTGACACGTGAGCGCGCAGGATTCGAAGTTCGTGACGTTCACTATTCTCACTATGGCCGTATGTGTCCGATTGAGACGCCAGAGGGACCAAACATTGGTTTAATAAACTCGTTGTCCAGCTATGCGAAAGTTAATGAATTTGGCTTTATTGAAACGCCTTATCGCCGAGTTGACCCTGAAACAGGCAAGGTAACAGCACGAATTGATTACCTTACAGCAGACGAGGAAGATAATTACGTTGTAGCTCAGGCGAATGCTCGTTTAAACGAAGATGGCAGTTTTACAGATGATGAAGTTATTGCGCGTTTCCGTGGTGAGAATACAGCTGTACCGCGTGAACAACTTGATTACATGGATGTATCTCCTAAACAAGTAGTTTCAGCTGCCACAGCATGTATTCCATTCCTGGAAAACGATGACTCGAACCGTGCATTAATGGGGGCTAACATGCAACGTCAGGCAGTACCATTGTTGCAACCTGAAGCACCTGTTGTTGGGACTGGAATGGAATATGTTTCCGGGAAAGACTCGGGCGCAGCGATTATTTGCAGTAATGAAGGTGTTGTCGAACGCGTAGAAGCAAAAGAAGTTCATGTTCGTCGTATTTCTGAAGTAGACGGAAAAGAAGTAAAAGGTGATCTAGACACTTATCGTTTGCAAAAATATATTCGTTCGAACCAAGGAAGCTGTTACAACCAACGTCCTATCGTAAGCCAAGGAGATCGTGTTACAAAAGGCGAAATTCTTGCAGATGGCCCTTCAATGGAAGATGGGGAACTTGCGTTAGGCCGAAATGTCCTAACAGGCTTCATGACTTGGGAAGGTTATAACTACGAAGATGCGATTATCATGAGCGAACGACTTGTTAAGGATGACGTTTATACTTCAATTCATATAGAAGAGTACGAATCTGAAGCTCGTGATACAAAACTCGGGCCTGAGGAAATCACCAGAGACATTCCGAATGTTGGCGAGGATGCCTTGAAGGACCTGGATGAAGAAGGAATCATTCGTGTAGGTGCTGAAGTTTCGGATGGAGATATCCTGGTTGGTAAGGTTACACCTAAAGGGGTAACTGAACTATCTGCTGAAGAACGTTTGCTACATGCAATCTTTGGTGAAAAAGCACGTGAAGTTCGTGATACATCCTTACGAGTACCTCATGGTGCTGGCGGAATTGTTCTGGATGTAAAAATCTTTAACCGTGAAGATGGCGATGAACTCCCACCAGGTGTTAATCAGCTTGTTCGAGCATATATTGTTCAGAAACGTAAGATATCTGAAGGTGACAAAATGGCCGGACGACATGGTAACAAAGGTGTTATTTCCAAAATATTGCCTGAAGAAGATATGCCGTTCTTACCAGATGGGACACCAATCGACATTATGCTTAATCCACTAGGTGTACCATCACGTATGAATATCGGACAGGTGTTCGAAATGCACTTGGGTATGGCCGCGCGCCAGCTTGGCCTCCATGTTGCAACACCGGTATTTGATGGCGCAACAGAGCAAGACGTATGGGATACACTAGAAGAAGCCGGTATGCCAAAAGACGCTAAGACGATTTTATATGATGGAAGAACGGGAGAGCCGTTTGACAATCGTATATCAGTAGGTGTCATGTATATGATTAAACTTGCACACATGGTTGATGACAAGTTGCACGCTCGTTCAACAGGTCCATATTCACTTGTGACACAGCAACCGCTAGGCGGTAAAGCGCAATTTGGCGGACAGCGTTTCGGTGAAATGGAAGTTTGGGCATTGGAAGCGTACGGTGCTGCTTATACACTTCAGGAAATCCTGACGGTTAAATCAGATGATATTGTCGGCCGTGTGAAAACGTATGAGTCAATCGTTAAAGGTGATAATGTTGCTGAGCCAGGTGTGCCAGAATCCTTTAAAGTCCTAATTAAGGAATTACAAAGTCTTGGCATGGACGTTAAGATGCTCGCAAGCGATGAATCTGAAATAGAAATGCGTGATCTGGAAGAAGAAGAAACGCAAGCAGCAAGTAAACTGAACTTAGAAGTAGAAGGCAACTAAAAACAACGGAGTGTTGACTCCATTCAGGATCAGCACTTCCGTTTATATAATTCTAAGTAATTGGTAAAATCGGACACTAAAAGGGAGGTAGGCCCCTTGCTAGATGTAAATAACTTTGAGTATATGAAAATAGGTTTAGCTTCATCAGAAAAAATACGCTCTTGGTCATACGGCGAGGTCAAAAAACCAGAAACGATTAACTACCGCACATTGAAACCAGAGAAAGATGGGTTATTTTGTGAACGTATTTTCGGCCCGCAAAAGGACTGGGAATGTCATTGCGGAAAATATAAGCGTGTACGGTATAAAGGCGTTGTTTGTGATCGATGTGGTGTAGAAGTTACGAAAGCTAAAGTACGACGTGAGCGTATGGGACATATTGAATTAGCTGCACCAGTATCACATATCTGGTATTTTAAAGGAATTCCGAGTCGAATGGGTCTCGTATTAGATATGTCACCACGTGCGTTAGAAGAAGTAATTTATTTTGCTGCGTATATTGTTACAGAAACAGGAGATACACCATTAGAGAAAAAACAGCTTCTATCTGAAAAAGAGTATCGCGCATATTATGACAAATATGGCAAAACATTCAAGGCGCAAATGGGTGCTGAAGCGATTCGCAAGCTTCTGCAGGATATCGATCTTGAAAAAGAAGTTGAAGCATTGCAAGAAGAGCTGAAAACAGCCCAAGGACAACGCAGAACCCGTGCGATCAAACGTTTAGATGTGTTAGAGGCATTTCGCCATTCAGGTAATGATACATCATGGATGGTTCTTGATGTACTTCCAATTATTCCACCAGAAATTCGTCCAATGGTACAGCTTGATGGTGGGCGCTTTGCCACATCCGATCTGAACGATTTATATCGTCGTGTTATTAACCGTAATAATCGTTTGAAACGTTTATTGGATCTTGGCGCACCAAGTATTATTGTGCAAAACGAGAAACGTATGCTGCAAGAAGCTGTTGACGCATTGGTTGATAATGGTCGTCGTGGCCGTCCTGTTACAGGTCCGGGAAACAGACCGTTAAAATCCTTGTCTCATATGTTAAAAGGTAAACAAGGCCGTTTCCGTCAGAATCTACTTGGTAAACGTGTAGACTATTCCGGTCGTTCGGTAATTGTTGTAGGTCCAAGTCTAAAAATGTATCAGTGTGGTTTGCCGAAAGAAATGGCACTTGAGTTATTTAAGCCATTTATTATGAAAGAACTCGTTGAAAGAGGAATAGCTCATAATATTAAATCGGCAAAACGCAAGATTGAACGCGTGCATCCAGATGTTTGGGATGTATTGGAAGAAGTTATTAAAGAGCACCCTGTATTGCTTAACCGTGCTCCAACGTTGCACCGTTTAGGTATTCAGGCGTTCGAACCTACATTGGTAGAAGGGCGGGCGATCCGTCTTCACCCATTAGTATGTACAGCATATAACGCTGACTTTGACGGTGACCAAATGGCGGTCCACGTGCCACTATCAGCAGAGGCTCAAGCCGAAGCACGTATTCTGATGCTTGCTGCTCAGAACATTTTAAATCCAAAAGATGGTAAACCAGTTGTAACACCATCGCAGGATATGGTGTTAGGAAACTATTACGTGACGCTAGAACGTGAGAATGCAATTGGAGAAGGAAGCGTATTTAAAGATCTCAATGAGGCGCTGATAGCTTATCAAAATGGCTATGTTCATTTACACACAAGAGTTGCCGTGCAGGCATCTAGCTTGAACAAAAGATCATTTACGGATGAACAGCAGACCCAATTGTTAATAACGACAGTAGGTAAGCTTATCTTTAATGAGATATTACCAGAGTCGTTCCCGTATATAAATGAACCAACAAATGACAACCTGGAAATTAAAACGCCAGGAAAGTATTTTGTTGAAAAAGGAACAAATATTAAAGAAGAAATTAAAACACGTGAGATTATTCCTCCATTTAAGAAAGGAATACTTGGAGATATAATTGCTGAAGTGTTTAAACGGTTTAAAATTAGCGAAACGTCAAAAATGCTTGACCGCATGAAAGACCTTGGATTCAGTTATTCCACAAAAGCAGGCATGACTGTTGGTGTGTCTGATATCGTTGTATTAGCTGAAAAACAAACGATAATTGATGAGTCACAAACTAAAGTTGATACTGTATCTAAACAGTTCAGACGTGGTTTAATCACAGACGAAGAGCGTTATGACCGAGTTATAGCTATCTGGTCTAAAGCAAAAGACGATATTCAGGAACGTTTGATGCAATCACTTAACCCAAGAAACCCAATATTTATGATGAGTGATTCAGGTGCAAGAGGTAACGCATCTAACTTTACACAGCTTGCAGGTATGCGTGGTTTAATGGCCAACCCGGCTGGTAAAATCATTGAATTACCGATCAAATCAAGCTTCCGTGAAGGTTTAACAGTGTTGGAATACTTTATTTCTACACACGGTGCTCGTAAAGGTCTTGCCGATACAGCACTGAAAACAGCTGACTCTGGTTACTTAACTCGTCGTCTGGTAGATGTAGCACAGGATGTAATCATTCGTGAAGACGATTGTGGTACAGATCGCGGATTAACTGTTTCAGCCTTAACAGATGGAACGGAATTAATCGAACCACTGTTGGATCGCCTTATCGGACGTACAGCGTTTGAAAAAGTTAGCCATCCAGAAACGGGCGAAGTCATTGTGGATATCAATGAAGTTATTTCAGAAGATCAAGCGAAACAAATTATCGAAGCAGGGCACGAGCAAGTAATAATAAGAACTGCTTTCACATGTAATACAAAACATGGCGTTTGTAAGAAATGTTATGGTCGTAACCTAGCAACTGGCGACGAGGTAGAAGTTGGTGAAGCGGTAGGTATTATTGCTGCACAATCTATCGGTGAGCCAGGTACACAGCTTACTATGCGTACATTCCACACAGGTGGGGTTGCAGGAGACGATATTACACAAGGTCTACCGCGTATTCAGGAACTGGTCGAAGCGCGTAATCCTAAAGGGCAAGCAGTTATCAGTGAAGTTCACGGTACTGTCCATGAAATAAAAGAAGTCAAAGATAAGCAGGAAATTGTTGTTCAAGGTGATGTAGAACAGCGCTCCTATCCTGTTCCGTACAATGCACGCATGAAAGTAACTGTTGGTGATCAAGTAGTTGCTGGTCAAGAGCTTACTGAAGGTTCTGTTGATCCAAAAGAACTTCTTCGTGCACAAGGCGTTGAGGGAGTTCAGTCTTACTTGTTACGTGAAGTACAGCGCGTATACCGCATGCAAGGTGTTGAAATCGGGGATAAACACGTTGAAGTAATGGTTCGCCAAATGCTTCGTAAAATTCGTGTTGTTGAATCCGGAGATACAAATGTACTTCCTGGGTCATTACTCGAAATTCACCAATTTAAGGATGCGAATAATGCAGTATTACAGGAAGGAAAACAACCAGCTGTTGGTAAACCTGTATTACTGGGAATCACAAAAGCGTCACTGGAAACTGATTCATTCTTATCAGCTGCATCCTTCCAGGAAACAACTCGTGTGTTAACGGATGCTGCCATTAAAGGTAAACGTGACGAACTGCTGGGACTTAAAGAGAATGTTATTATAGGTAAGCTGGTTCCTGCCGGGACAGGGATGAACCGTTACCGAAAGATTAAGTCATCTTTAGATCAACCAGAAGAAACTGCAGAAGTAGAAGAAGAAACAGAAGCAGTTAAATAACCATTTTTAAAACAAGTGACTAAAATTCGGGAACACTTTTAAAATAGTAAAATTTCAGTTGACATTAAAAAACGAGAATGATACTATATTTAAGGTGTTTCCGATTCTACTTGGCAGCTAAGAAAGTATTAATCCTTTCTTACTGCATAAGTGAAACTAAGGCACTCGCCATAAAGGCTAGGTGAATGCCGAGTTTTCTAATTACTTTGGAGGATATGCTAATGTCTTATGAAAAAGTAACCCAGGTTCAAACACAGTTGATAATCGGAACGAAGCAAACACTTAAAGCTATGAAAAATGGTGATGTAAGTGAAGTTTTTATTGCTGATGATGCAGACCAACAAATCACACAAAAGGTAGAGCGTTTAGCTAATGAGCTGGATGTGCCTTGTCACCGTGTTGATTCGATGGAACGACTAGGCGCTGCTTGCGGCATAGACGTTGGTGCATCGACAGTAGCAGTAAAACAATAAAGGTTTTGGCGATGTTTTTCGCGAAGGCTTTGTTTTTTGCTAAAGGATGAACCACCTGGATATGTGGGATTACAAATAACCAAAAATTGGGTGGCAACTGGTTTTTACTAGCTTATAAATAAGAAGGGAGGATAACAATTATGCCTACAATAAATCAACTTGTACGTAAAGGTCGTGTAAACAAACCAAGAAAGTCTGACTCTCCTGCACTTAATAGAGGGTACAACAGCTTCAAGAAAAGAGCTACAGATGAAAATTCACCACACAAACGTGGCGTTTGTACACGTGTTGGTACATTAACACCGAAGAAACCGAACTCTGCACTTCGTAAGTATGCACGTGTTCGTTTGTCTAACAACATGGAGGTAACTGCATATATTCCTGGAATTGGACACAATCTACAGGAGCACAGTGTAGTATTAATTCGTGGCGGTCGTGTTAAAGACTTACCGGGTGTTCGTTACCACATTGTACGTGGAGCGCTTGATACCGCTGGTGTAGAAGGCCGTGCTCAAGGCCGTTCTAAATATGGTGCGAAAAAACCTAAGAAATAATTTTATAATATAGATATAGGAAAGGAGGGGGGACATATGCCACGTAAAGGACCAGTACCTAAACGCGATGTCTTGCCAGATCCGCTTTATAATTCAAAGCTAGTTACACGTTTAATCAATCAAATCATGATAGACGGTAAAAGAGGTAAAGCACAAAAAATTCTTTATAATGCGTTTGAACTTGTTGCAGAAAGAAGTGGACAAAACGCAATGGAAGTTTTTGAACAAGCAATGAAGAATGTAATGCCAGTACTTGAGGTTCGTGCACGTCGTGTTGGTGGTTCAAACTACCAGGTACCGATGGAAGTACGCCCGGAACGCCGTCAAGCACTAGGTTTACGTTATGTTGTTAATTACTCACGTCTTCGCGGAGAAAAAACAATGGAAGAGCGACTTGCTAATGAAATTCTTGATGCTTCCAACAACACAGGATCATCAGTTAAAAAACGCGAAGAATTGCATAAGATGGCTGAAGCAAACAAAGCATTTGCTCACTATCGCTGGTAATAAAACAAAATAAAGATTTTAACAGGAAGGAGAAGAATACATGGCTAGAGAGTTCTCCTTGGAAAAGACGCGTAATCTTGGTATTATGGCACACATTGATGCAGGTAAGACCACTACTACTGAGCGTATTCTTTTCTATACAGGACGTATTCATAAAATTGGTGAAACTCACGAAGGCGCTTCTCAAATGGACTGGATGGAGCAGGAACAAGAGCGCGGAATTACAATCACATCTGCAGCAACTACTGCTCAATGGAAAGGTTTTCGTATAAACATTATAGATACACCAGGACACGTAGACTTCACAGTAGAAGTTGAACGTTCACTGCGTGTACTTGATGGTGCGGTAACGGTTCTTGATGCGCAATCAGGTGTGGAACCACAAACCGAAACTGTATGGCGCCAGGCTACGACTTACGGTGTGCCTAGAGTGGTATTCATTAACAAGATGGATAAAGTGGGTGCGGATTTCCTTTACTCCACTAATACACTTAAAGAACGTTTAGGTGCTAATGCTCATCCGGTTCAGCTGCCAATTGGTGCTGAGGATGATTTTGAGGGTATTATTGACCTCATTACAATGGAAGCTTACTATTATCTTGATGATCTCGGTACACGTGCAGAAGCGCGCGAGATTCCAGCAGAATACAAAGAAAAAGCAGCCGAACTTCGTGCTAGCTTAGTAGAAGCTGTATCTGAACTTGACGAAGAGCTTATGATGAAGTATCTAGAAGGAGAAGAAATCTCCAACGATGAACTTAAAAAAGCAATTCGTACAGCGACACTAAACATTGAGTTTTACCCAGTATTTGTTGGTTCAGCATTTAAAAACAAGGGTGTTCAATTGATGTTGGATGGTGTAATAGATTATCTTCCAGCACCAACTGATGTACCGCCAATTGAAGGTAAAATCCCTGGAACGGAAGAGGAAGTAGTTCGTGAATCATCTGATGACGCTCCTTTTTCTGCGCTGGCATTTAAAGTGGCTACAGATCCATTCGTTGGTAAGTTAACATTCTTCCGCGTATATTCTGGAACGTTATCTGCTGGTTCTTATGTTAAAAACTCAGTAAAAGATAAGCGTGAACGTGTAGGACGTATCCTGCAAATGCACGCAAATTCCCGTGAAGAAATCTCGACTGTATATGCCGGAGAGATTGCTGCTGGAGTTGGTTTAAAAGATACATCAACAGGGGATACACTTTGTGCTGAGAAGGATCTTGTAATCCTGGAATCAATGGACTTCCCTGAACCGGTAATCGGTGTTGCAATTGAACCTAAAACGAAAGCTGACCAAGACAAAATGGCAATTGCTTTAGGTAAACTTGCTGAAGAGGATCCTACATTCCGAACAGAAACAGACGTTGAAACTGGTCAAACCATCATTTCTGGTATGGGTGAGCTGCACCTTGACATTATCGTTGATCGTCTGAAAAGAGAATTTAAGGTAGAAGCAACAGTTGGTGCACCACAGGTAGCATACCGTGAAACATTCCGTGGATCAGCTGAAGTTGAAGGTAAATTCGTACGTCAGTCTGGTGGTCGTGGACAATACGGTCACGTTTGGGTTAAATTTGAACCAAACGAAGAAGGTGCAGGCTTCGAATTTACGAATAAAATCGTTGGTGGTGTTGTACCACGTGAATACATTCCTTCTGTTGAACAAGGTATTAAAGAGTCAACAGAAAATGGTGTATTAGCTGGTTACCCACTGATCGATATTAAAGCAACACTTTATGATGGAAGCTATCATGACGTTGACTCAAACGAGATGGCATTTAAAATAGCTGGTTCAATGGCCTTGAAGGCTGCTAAAAATAAATGTCAGCCAGTTTTGTTAGAGCCTATGATGAAAGTGGAAATCGTTATCCCTGAAGAATACATGGGGGATATCATGGGTGATGTCACGTCTCGTCGTGGACGTGTAGAAGGAATGGAACCACGCGGACCAGCACAACTTGTAAAATCATTTGTACCCCTTTCAGAAATGTTTGGTTATGCAACTGCATTACGTTCAAACACGCAAGGCCGCGGGACATTCACAATGCATTTTGATCACTATGAACAAGTGCCAAAAAGCATTTCAGAAGAAATAGTCAAGAAAAATGCTGGTGAATAATTGATTTTTTTGTAATTCTGAAGTATAACTTTTATTGAAGGCTAAGAAATAACAGTAATTGTTATTTCTTAGCTGAACATAAAAAATAAAAACAAACTTTTACTTATTTAAGGAGGAACTATAAATGGCTAAAGAAAAGTTCGATCGCTCAAAAAGTCACGTAAACATTGGTACAATTGGACACGTTGACCATGGTAAAACGACATTAACTGCTGCAATTACTACTACATTGCACAAACAATCTGGTGAAGGTACTGCAATGGCATTTGACCAAATTGACCATGCTCCAGAAGAAAGAGAACGCGGTATTACAATCGCAACATCTCACGTTGAGTATGAAACTGAATCTCGTCACTATGCTCACGTTGACTGCCCTGGACACGCTGACTATGTTAAAAACATGATTACTGGTGCAGCACAAATGGATGGTGCTATTCTTGTAGTATCTGCTGCTGACGGCCCTATGCCACAAACACGTGAACACATTTTGCTTTCACGCAACGTTGGTGTTCCGGCAATTGTTGTTTTCCTAAACAAAACAGATATGGTAGACGACGAAGAATTACTAGAACTAGTTGAAATGGAAGTTCGTGATCTATTAACAGAATATGACTTCCCTGGTGACGATATCCCAGTAATTAAAGGTTCTGCACTTAAAGCTCTTGAAGGAGATGCAGATTACGAAGAGAAAATCTTCGAACTTATGGCTGCAGTTGATGAGTATATTCCAACTCCAGAACGTGACCATGACAAGCCATTCATGATGCCAGTTGAGGACGTATTCTCAATTACTGGTCGTGGTACAGTTGCAACAGGCCGTGTTGAACGTGGGTCAATTAAAGTTGGTGACGATGTTGAGATTATCGGTCTTGCTGAAGCACCATCAAAAAGTACTGTAACTGGTGTTGAAATGTTCCGTAAGCTTCTTGATTACGCTGAAGCAGGTGACAACATCGGTGCACTTCTTCGTGGGGTATCACGTGATGATATCAACCGTGGTCAAGTACTAGCTAAGCCAGGTTCAATCACACCACATACAAATTTTAAAGCTGAAGTTTATGTTCTATCTAAAGAAGAAGGTGGACGTCATACTCCATTCTTCGCTAACTATCGTCCACAGTTCTACTTCCGTACAACTGACGTAACTGGAGTTATTCAACTTCCAGAAGGAGTAGAAATGGTAATGCCTGGCGATAACATCGAAATGGATGTTGAGCTAATTTCACAAATCGCTATTGAAGACGGTACACGTTTCTCAATCCGTGAAGGCGGACGTACTGTTGGATCAGGCGTTGTAACTTCAATTCAAAAATAATTATGTTAAATAAAAAGCAGACAGCGTGACGACGCTGTCTGTTTTTTGGGCTCTAAAATATTTGTTGGGGTATTGGCAAAATTCCAACCAATAAAAAAAGCACGCAAGCTCCTTATTTGATAAACTTTGTTTATACCACTAAACAAAACAAAAAGGAGTTGCGTGTAA
>NZ_JBHFQH010000025.1:0-35106 GCF_041949995.1 Virgibacillus sp. JSM 102003 | reverse complement strand
TTGGATTTAGGCGATTTGATCGCTTTCGTTTAAAGGTGTTATTACATCATCAATATAAAAATGTGAATCTAAGGGTGGCATAAATAAGGAGTGAGCAGTCGCTCACCCCAACATTTGACTTAGAACCGTTTTTTGTATAGGAAATTATAAAATTTAGGCACTGTGGATAATTGGGCATCAGAATCAGCGATGTCCAGCTCCGACGTACAGGACGTACTAGTGCCGGTGACGCCAAAGGACGTGGCGTTCTCACCGGCCAGAGCCTAGCACCTAGTGGACTTCCCTCCCCGTGTCTACGATAAGTCAACATCGAATCCGTTACGCTCTTCGTGTATCCTTTATCTCACACGGGAAAAGGAAGACCGCTAACACTGCCGCTTTGCGCGGCAACGTCGACCCACCCGCGATGCGCTGAGCGCAGTCCATACGACGCTGAACAGGCACTTGCGCTTTTGTTCTTTTGGCTCTTTTCAGCAGGTAAGAATCTGGCTGTAGTATGTGCAGGCACCAGCTATCATAAATTAGAATAGCGAATTTGAGGTTTTGCCGACACCGGATCGTGGTCTGGCGGATCCTCATTCCGTTATTTCCTTGAAAATCCACGTTTTTAGCTTGGGTTCGGATCCTCGTTCCGATATTTGTCATTTTCACCTCAAAATTGGCTGATTTTCTGCTATTAGCGGAACGAGGATCCGTCTCACCCGTCCAAGAGCACCTTTTCTGCTATTTAGCGGAATGAGGATTCATTGCGCTCGTTTGTCAGATCCTCATCAATCCGAGTAGCAAACTTCATGCGCTAAAGTAAGCGTAGTGAATTTCCGGAGCGTTATCATGAGGTAGGGGATGCTTGCCGCAACAATTGAACGGAGATACATAGATACAACATTTTATAACGCACAATATGAAATGAGAGGTTAAGGACGAGTACCCAAAACCCAATCAACAGAACTTAATTAGACCATATTGGACTCCGACTTCTGATTTAAGCAAATTTCTACAAAAAAATTTCTCTAACTCCTTGCAATCAGCGGAATAAGTTTGTATAATACATAGATGTGCAATCAAATAGTTATCCATAAAAAAAGGTTGCACTGACCGCGTTTTTTCTTTATAATATTAATGTTGGTCAAAAAAAGGCGATGAAGTGAAAGGTTGTTGACACACCCGGCCCCTTTGCCATGGCGGATGGTCAAGAAATTTTCACGGAGAATGTCTATTATAAAATGGGCGAAAAGGAGGGAAAATAATGGCAAAAGAAAAGATTAGAATTCGATTAAAAGCATATGATCACCGTATTTTAGATCAGTCTTCTGAAAAGATTGTAGATACAGCGAAGCGTTCAGGTGCAAATGTTTCTGGACCGATTCCGTTGCCTACAGAAAGATCTGTTTACACTGTATTGCGTGCCGTGCACAAATACAAAGATGCTCGTGAGCAGTTCGAAATGCGTACTCATAAGCGCTTGATCGACATTGTTAATCCAACACCACAAACAGTTGATTCACTAATGCGTCTTGACTTACCATCTGGTGTGGATATTGAAATTAAATTATAAATAATTGAATTATATAGGAGGTGTAACGGATGACGAAAGGAATCTTAGGTCGTAAAATCGGCATGACTCAGTTATTTTCTGACGAGGGAGAATTAGTCCCGGTAACAGTAGTTCAAGCTGAGCCAAACGTAGTATTACAAAAAAGAACACTTGAAAATGATGGCTATGAAGCACTACAAATCGGTTTTGCAGATGAAAAGGAATCACGTACAAACAAAGCGGAAAAAGGCCATGCTGATAAAGCAAACACAGCCCCTAAGCGCTGCGTTCGTGAATTCCGTACCGCAAATCTTGATGAATATGATGTTGGTCAAGAGATCAGCGTTGATGTTTTTCAAACTGGCGATAAGGTTGATGTTACTGGAACTTCCAAAGGGAAGGGTTTCCAGGGGTCTATCAAACGTCACAATCAACAACGTGGCCCATCATCACATGGTTCTCATTTCCACAGAAGTTCAGGTTCAATGGGAGCAATGTCTGATCCAGCACACGTTTTCAAAGGCAAGAAACTTCCAGGTCAAATGGGTGGTAAACAAATCACTATTGAAAACCTAGATATTGTAAAAGTAGATACAGAACGTAATCTTCTTTTAATCAGAGGTAATATTCCTGGTGCAAAAAAATCATTCGTAAGAATTGCGAGTGCATTAAAGGCTAACTAATCATATACACGAAGGGAGGATATGTCATGCCTAAAGTAGCACTATTAAAACAAGATGGATCTAAAGCCGGAGATTTTGAATTAAATGACTCCGTATTCGGTATCGAGCCGAACACACATGTTTTGAATGAAGCAGTACTAATGCAACGTTCATCACTACGTCAAGGCACACATGCTGTTAAGAACCGTTCACAAGTTCGCGGCGGCGGTGCTAAACCGTGGAGACAAAAAGGGACAGGTCGTGCACGTCAAGGTTCAACTCGTTCACCGCAATGGGTAGGTGGCGGAACCGTATTTGGTCCAACACCACGTAGCTATAGCTACAAATTGCCGAAAAAAGTACGTCGTCTAGCTCTTAAGTCTGCACTTTCTTCAAAAGCAAAGGAAGAGGACTTAATTGTAGTGGAAAACATTGCAATTGATGCTCCAAAAACAAAAGAAGTAGTACAAATGCTAAATGCGCTTAATGCAGATAAAAAAGTATTGATCGTAACAGCTGACAGAGATGAAACAGTAGTTCGCTCTGCAAACAATCTTCAGAAGGTAAATGTACTTACTGTAGAAGAAGTAAATGTACTAGACTTGCTTACGCATGACAAGCTGATCATAACCAAGGATGCAGCTGAAAAAGCAGGGGAGGTGCTTGCATAATGAAAGATCCACGTGATATTATAAAGCGCCCTGTCATTACAGAAGGTTCTGCTGACTTAATGGCAGAAAAGAAATATACGTTTGAAGTAACTCCAAAGGCTAACAAGACAGAGATTAAAGATGCTGTTGAACTAGTATTTGGTGTGAAGGTAGACAAAGTAAACACGATGAATATTAAAGGTAAATTCAAGCGAATGGGCCGTTATGGCGGATACCGTTCAGATCGTAAAAAAGCTATTGTGCAGCTTTCGGAAGATAGTAAAGACCTAGACTTCTTTGAAGGTTAACTACAGAAACTAGTGAAGGAGGGAAAACAAAATGGCTATTAAAAAATTCAGACCAACAACAAACGGCAGACGTTTCATGTCTTCATCTGACTTTGCAGAGGTTACAACGGACACTCCGGAAAAATCTCTATTAAGTTCAATTTACAAGCGTGGAGGTCGTAACAACCAAGGTAAGCTTACAGTTCGTCATAAAGGCGGAGGTCATAAGCGCCAATACCGTATTATCGACTTTAAGCGTGATAAAGATGGAATACCTGGACGCGTTGCTACAGTGGAATATGATCCGAACCGCTCGGCTAATATTGCATTAATTCATTATGCAGACGGAGAAAAGCGTTATATATTAGCGCCAAAAGGAATCAAAGTAGGACAGCAAATTGAATCTGGTGAACAAGCAGATATCAAACTTGGTAATGCTCTTGCGCTTCAAAACATCCCAGTAGGTACTATTATTCATAACATTGAGTTGAAGCCTGGACGTGGCGGACAACTTGTGCGCTCGGCTGGAGCTGAAGCACAGATTCTTGGTCGCGAAGATAAATATACGTTGGTACGCTTGAAATCAGGCGAAGTTCGTTTGGTATTATCTTCTTGTCGTGCAACAATCGGTCAGGTTGGAAATCTTGAGCATGAGCTTGTAACGATAGGTAAAGCTGGTCGTTCCCGCTGGTTAGGCAAGCGCCCGACTGTCCGTGGTTCTGTTATGAACCCTAATGATCACCCACACGGTGGTGGTGAAGGACGTGCGCCAATCGGACGTAAATCACCAATGTCACCTTGGGGTAAACCTACTCTTGGTTACAAGACGCGTCAGCGTAACAAACCTACAGATAAATATATCGTTCGTAAGCGTAAAAAATAAACGGATGAGACGACGGGCGATAAGATCCGTCGTTCAATTACGAAAGGAGGTTTATCCATGGGTCGTAGCTTGAAAAAGGGACCTTTTGCAGATGACCATCTATTGAAAAAGATTGATACGTTAAATGAATCTGACAAGAAACAAGTAGTTAAATCTTGGTCTCGTCGTTCAACAATTTTCCCTACTTTTGTTGGTCATACGATTGCTGTCTATGACGGACGTAAACACGTACCTGTCTATGTAACAGAAGATATGGTCGGACATAAATTAGGTGAATTCGCGCCAAGCCGTACTTATAGAGGTCACGGTGGCGATGATAAGAAAACAAAACGCTAATGAGAGGAGGCGCTCCACATGCAAGCTAAAGCCGTTGCGAAATCTGTTCGTATTGCTCCTCGTAAAGTTCGTTTAGTCGTAGATTTGATTCGAGGAAAAGAAGTTGGTGAAGCAGTAGGAATACTACGCCATACACAACGTGGTGCTTCTCCAGTTGTAGAAAAAGTACTAAATTCTGCAATTGCGAATGCGGAACACAACTATGAAATGGAAGCAGATAATCTGGTAGTTTCTGAAGTATTTGTAAATGAAGGTGCTACATTGAAACGTTTTCGTCCACGTGCACAAGGACGTGCAAGTAAAATCAACAAACGCACAAGCCATATTACAGTGGTTGTAACTGAAAAGAAGGAGGGATAGTCAGTGGGTCAAAAAGTAAATCCAAAAGGTCTTCGCGTCGGTATCATTCGTGACTGGGAGTCAAAGTGGTATGCAGGCAAAGACTATGCAGACTTACTACATGAAGATATTAAGATTAGAGAATATCTTGAAAATCGCTTACGCATTGCTGCTGTTTCTTCTATCGACATCGAACGTGCAGCAAACCGTGTAAACATTACCATTCACACTGGTAAGCCAGGAATGGTTATTGGTAAGGGCGGTTCCGAAGTAGAAGCTCTACGTAAATCATTAAACAGTCTGACTGGCAAACGTGTTCACATCAACATCGTTGAAATCAAGAAAGTTGATTTAAACGCTACACTCGTTGCTGATAACATTGCTCGTCAATTAGAAAATCGTATTTCATTCCGTCGTGCACAGAAGCAAACTATCCAACGTGCAATGCGCGGAGGAGCAAAAGGAATTAAAACACAAGTATCCGGACGTCTAGGCGGCGCAGACATCGCTCGTGCGGAACATTATAGCGAAGGAACAGTACCACTACACACATTACGTGCTGATATTGACTATGGCACAGCAGAAGCTGACACAACTTATGGCAAGTTGGGCGTAAAAGTGTGGATCTATCGTGGAGAAGTCCTTCCAACTAAAACTAATAAGTAAGGAAGGGGGAAATGCATTATGTTAATGCCTAAACGTGTAAAATATCGTAAGCAACATCGTGGTAAAATGAATGGCCGTGCTAAAGGTGGAACTACAGTGGCTTTTGGTGAATATGGCCTGCAAGCACTTGAGGCTTCTTGGATTACAAGTCGTCAAATCGAGGCTGCTCGTATTGCAATGACTCGTTACATGAAACGTGGCGGTAAAGTTTGGATTAAAATCTTTCCTGACAAACCATATACTGCAAAACCCCTAGAGGTCCGTATGGGTTCCGGTAAAGGTGCTCCAGAAGGATGGGTTGCAGTAGTTAAACCAGGAAAAATTATGTTTGAAATCGCTGGTGTACCAGAAGAAGTTGCACGTGAAGCGTTGCGTCTTGCTTCTCACAAACTGCCGATTCGAACTAAATTTGTAAAACGTGAAGAAATTGGTGGTGAAATCAATGAAGGCTAATGAAATTAGAGAACTAACCACTGCCGAAATTGAACAAAAAGTTAAATCGTTAAAAGAAGAACTATTTAATTTACGCTTTCAGCTAGCAACAGGCCAATTGGAAAATACCGCACGTCTTCGTGAGGTAAGAAAGTCTATTGCTCGTATGAAAACAGTTGTACGTCAACGTGAAGTAAGCGTGAATAACTGAAACAAGAGAGGAGGATAACCTCAATGACTGAGCGTAATGATCGTAAAGTATATACAGGCCGTGTCGTTTCAGACAAAATGGATAAAACAATTACTGTTTTAGTTGAAACCTACAAGTTTCATTCACTATACGGTAAGCGTGTAAAGTACTCTAAAAAATTCAAAACACATGATGAAAATAACCAAGCTAAAAATGGTGATGTTGTTCAAATCATGGAAACTCGTCCGCTATCAGCAACTAAACGTTTCCGTCTAGTTGAAATCGTTGAAGAAGCGGTAATAATATAATAAAGTTCGCTCGGAAGGTATCCGAAGGGAGGTCACAGCGATATGATTCAACAAGAAACTCGTTTAAAAGTTGCAGATAACTCTGGTGCTCGTGAAGTATTAACCATTAAAGTATTGGGTGGTTCTGGACGTAAAACAGCTAACATTGGTGATGTAATTGTTTGTTCTGTAAAACACGCAACACCAGGTGGCGTTGTTAAAAAAGGTGAAGTTGTAAGAGCCGTTATCGTACGTTCAAAAACAGGAATGCGCCGTAAAGATGGATCATATATTCGTTTTGATGAAAATGCTGCCGTAATTATCCGTGATGATAAAGGTCCACGAGGTACTCGTATCTTCGGACCAGTTGCACGTGAATTACGTGATGCAAAATTCATGAAAATCGTATCTCTAGCTCCAGAAGTTCTATAAAGAGTAATGAAAAGCCTTGTCAAGGAGGTGCGTAAAGCATGCATGTAAAAAAAGGTGATAAAGTCAAAGTAATTTCCGGTAAAGACCGCGATAAACAAGGGACTATTTTAGAAGCATATCCTAAAAAAGAACGTGTCTTAGTAGAAGGAATCAATATGATCAAAAAGCACGCAAAGCCTTCTCAAGACAATCCACAAGGTGGAATTCTTAACCAGGAAGCACCAATTCATGTTTCTAACGTTATGCCATTAGATCCAAAATCCGGTGAACCAACTCGTGTTGGATATGAAGATCGTGGCGGGAAAAAAGTCCGCATCGCTAAAAAATCCGGTGAAGCATTGGATAAATAGTTTGTGCTGTGAAAGGAGGGCGACATGATGAATGAACTTAAACAAAAGTATCAAGACGACGTACTGCCGTCATTAATGAATAAATTTAATTATGATTCTGTAATGCAGGCACCAGCTATTGAAAAGATTGTTGTAAACATGGGTGTTGGTGATGCAGTTCAGAATTCAAAAGCATTGGATAATGCAGTAGAAGAACTTGGACTAATTTCTGGGCAAAAACCGATAGTGACTCGTGCTAAAAAGTCAATTGCCGGATTTCGTTTACGTGAGGGAATGCCAATTGGAGCAAAGGTGACGCTTCGCGGCGAACGTATGCATGAATTTCTGCAAAAGCTTATTGCAGTATCACTTCCACGTGTTCGTGATTTCCGTGGTATTTCAAAGAAAGCATTTGATGGTCGTGGTAACTATACATTAGGTGTTAAAGAACAGCTAATTTTCCCAGAAATCAACTATGATAAAGTAAGTAAAGTTCGTGGTATGGATATTGTTATTGTAACAACTGCCAATACTGATGAAGAAGCACGTGAACTTTTAGCTCAGCTAGGCATGCCTTTCCAAAAGTAAGCTAGGAGCTAATACAAGGAGGGAAAATTGTGGCTAAAAAATCAATGATTGCGAAACAAAAACGCCCACAAAAGTACAAAGTACGTGAATATACACGTTGTGAACGGTGTGGACGCCCACACTCTGTAATTCGTAAATTTAAACTTTGCCGTATTTGTTTCCGCGAACTTGCCTATAAAGGTCAAATTCCTGGTGTCAAAAAAGCAAGCTGGTAAACCCCGATTCGGGAAGGAGGTAATGTAGTAATGGTTATGACAGATCCAATCGCAGATATGCTAACTCGTATTCGTAATGCAAACATGGTGCGCCATGAAAAGTTAGAGCTTCCGGCTTCAAAAATCAAGAAAGAAATCGCTGATATCCTTAAACGTGAAGGTTTTGTACGTGATTATGAATTTGTTGAAGACAATAAGCAAGGCGTTCTGCGTATTTTCCTTAAGTACGGTGCAAGCAACGAACGAGTAATTACAGGCATCAAACGTATTAGTAAGCCAGGTTTGCGTGTCTATGCAAAAGCTGACGAAGTACCTCGTGTACTAAATGGCTTGGGTATTGCTGTTGTATCAACATCAAATGGAGTGCTTTCTGATAAAGAAGCACGCACACAAGCTGTTGGTGGCGAAGTATTAGCGTACGTTTGGTAATTTATACTTTTAAAGACAGGAGGTGCATGGGATGTCTCGTATAGGACTTAAGCCAGTGGAAATTCCAGAAGGTGTTGAAGTAAACATTAATGGAAACACTGCTACAGTAAAAGGCCCTAAAGGTGAATTAACAAGAGATTTTCATCAGGATATGAAAGTCGTTATAGAAGATAATGTTTTAACTGTTGAACGTCCAAGTGATCATAAAGAACACCGAGCTCTGCATGGTACGACTCGCAGTTTGATTGGTAATATGATTGAGGGAGTTCATAAAGGTTTTGAAAAGAATCTTGAAATCAGTGGTGTTGGTTACCGTGCTTTAAAACAAGGCGATAAAGTCGTTATTAACGCAGGTTATTCACACCCGGTCGAACTTGATCCAATTGAAGGTATCGAGATTGATGTTCCTAAAAACACACAAATTATCGTAAAAGGTATTAATAAAGAATTGGTTGGAGAGGTTGCAGCAAACATTAGAGCAATCAGACCGCCAGAACCTTATAAAGGTAAAGGTATTCGCTATGAAGGTGAATATGTACGACAAAAAGAAGGTAAAACTGCTAAGTAAGGTTAGTTAGGGAGCAGAAAGGAGTGACCTAGATGATCACAAAGCCTGACAAAAACGCTGTACGCAAGAGAAGACATGCGCGCGTTCGTAAATCCGTTGTTGGAACGACTGAACAGCCTCGTCTGAATGTGTACCGTTCAAATAAACACATCTACGCACAATTAATTGATGATAGCGAAGGAGTTACTGTTGCAAGTGCTTCTACGAAAGATAACGAATTGAAGATTGAATCAACAGGTAATGTAGATGCAGCTAAGCAAATCGGAGAATTGGTTGCAAAACGTGCCCAGGATAAAGGTTTCAAATCGGTTGTGTTTGATCGCGGAGGCTACCTTTATCATGGACGTGTAAAAGCATTAGCTGATGCTGCCCGCGAGGCAGGTCTTGAATTTTAATCGATAGATAAAGGAGGGACATAGATGCATACTAGCATTGATCCGAACAAATTAGATCTTGAAGAACGCGTTGTTACAATCAACCGTGTAGCAAAAGTTGTTAAAGGTGGACGTCGCTTCCGCTTTGCTGCATTGGTTGTAGTTGGAGATAAAAATGGCCATGTAGGTTTTGGTACAGGTAAAGCACAAGAGGTACCAGAAGCAATTAAGAAGGCTGTTGATGATGCAAAGAAAAATCTAATCACAGTACCAATCGTTGGAACAACTATTCCACATGAAATTAATGGAAGATTTGGTTCAGGTAACGTATTGATGAAGCCTGCAACTGAAGGTACTGGAGTTATTTCCGGGGGACCTGTTCGTGCTATACTAGAACTTGCAGGTGTCGGCGATATATTAACAAAATCACTTGGTTCAAATACACCAATCAACATGATTCGTGCAACACTAAGTGGACTATCAAACTTAAAACGTGCAGAAGACGTAGCAAAACTACGCGGAAAGTCTGTAGAAGAACTGTTAGGATAAGGAGGGAAATACTATGTCTAAAAAATTAGAAATCACCCTCACGCGAAGTGTTATTGGTCGGACAGAAGTACAACGTCAAACTGTTCAAACACTAGGTCTGAAAAAAATTCATCAATCCGTAGTTCGTGAAGATACTCCAGCTGTACGCGGCATGGTCAACAAAGTATCTCATCTCATAGCGGTTAAAGAAGTTTAATTAAACATTAGCGTAAAGAGGAGGTGCTCGAATGAAACTTCATGAATTGAAGGCATCAGAAGGAACTCGTAAAAAGCGTAATCGTGTAGGTCGTGGGATGTCATCTGGTAACGGAAAAACTTCCGGCAGAGGACATAAAGGACAAAAAGCACGTTCAGGTGGAAACACTCGTCCGGGCTTTGAAGGTGGCCAATTGCCATTATTCCAACGTTTGCCTAAACGAGGATTTACAAATATCCACCGCAAAGAATTTGCGATTGTAAACTTAGATGCATTAAATAAATTTGAAGAAGGCACAGAAATTACACCTGAGCTATTACTTGAAGAAGGTGCCGTTAGCAATCTTAAAGCTGGTATCAAGGTACTAGGTAAGGGTGCTGTTGAAAAGAAACTTACAGTAAAAGCTCATAAGTTTTCTGCTTCAGCGAAGGACGCTATCGAAGCAGCGGGCGGTAAAACAGAGGTGATTTAATGTTCCGTACGATTTCCAATTTAATGCGAGTAGGTGACATTAGACGGAAGATCATATTTACACTATTAATGTTAGTTGTTTTCCGTCTTGGTACATTTATTCCAGTGCCATATACAGATAAAGAAGCTATCGATTTTATGAATTCACAAAACGTATTCGGCTTTTTAAACACATTTGGTGGTGGGGCATTACAAAACTTCTCTATTTTTGCGATGGGGATTATGCCTTACATTACTGCAGCGATTATTATGCAATTACTGCAAATGGATGTTGTACCAAAGTTCACTGAATGGAAAAAGCAAGGAGAAATGGGCCGCAAGAAGTTAGCACAAATTACTCGTTACGGCACAGTTGCACTTGCGTTTGTCCAGGCGATCGCGATGTCAATTGGTTTTAATGCAATGGCTGGTGGATTATTAATAGCTGACCCGAGCGTATTAAAATTTATTATCATTGCTCTCGTACTAACAAGTGGAACAACATTCTTGATGTGGCTGGGTGAACAGATCACAGCAAATGGTGTTGGAAACGGAATCTCTATTTTAATTTTTGCTGGTATCGTAGCAGCGGTTCCAAATGGAGTAAATCAATTATATAGCCAGTATTTTGTAGATCCTGGTGATGAGTTATTTATTAACATTGTAATTGTTGCATTAATTGCATTGGTGGTAGTAGCGGTAGTTGTTGGTGTTATCTTTATCCAGCAAGCTCTGCGTAAAATTCCAATTCAATATGCTAAAAAACTTGTAAATCGTTCTCCAGTGGGTGGACACTCAACACATTTACCGTTAAAAGTAAATGCTGCCGGAGTTATCCCGGTAATTTTTGCAATAGCATTTATTATCGCACCAAGAACGGTTGCAGGGTTATTTGAAGGTAATGAGTTTGCTGCAACAATTGAATCGATATTTGATTATACCCAGCCAATTGGCATGGTCATTTATGTAGCATTAATCATTGCGTTCACCTATTTTTATACGTTTGTTCAAGTAAATCCAGAACAAATGGCAGAGAACTTGCAAAAACAAGGTGGATATATACCGGGTATTCGTCCTGGTAAAAATACAGAAACGTATCTTACACGCGTTATGTATCGTTTAACATTTGTAGGGTCTATCTTCCTAGCAGCTGTTTCTGTGCTTCCTATCCTCTTAGGTGGTCTTGCAGATCTGCCGCAAGCAGTACAAATCGGTGGCACAAGCTTACTTATCGTGGTAGGTGTTGCACTGCAAACCATGAAACAATTGGAAAGCCAGTTAGTAAAGCGACACTACAAAGGTTTTATTAAGTAAAACAGATTGCTGCCAATGAGAGCGAGGGGAAAATTGTTGAATTTAATCTTGATGGGTCTGCCTGGTGCAGGTAAAGGCACACAGGCAGAAAAAATAAACGAAAAATATCACATCCCTCATATTTCAACAGGAGATATGTTCCGATTAGCAATTAAAGAAGGAACAGACCTTGGTAAGAAGGCTAAAGAATTTATGGACCAAGGTGAACTTGTTCCGGATGAAGTAACAATAGGAATTGTAAAAGAACGTTTAGGAAAAGATGATTGTAAAAATGGTTTTTTATTGGATGGATTTCCAAGAACTATTGCACAAGCTGAAGCATTGCAATCTCTTTTAACCGACTTGAAGGAATCAATTGACTATGTCCTGCATGTAGATGTACCGGAAGAAAAATTAGTGGAGCGTCTAACGGGTCGTAGAATTTGTCCGAATTGTGGAGCAACCTATCATGTCATGTATAATCCTCCTAAACAGGCAGGGATATGTGATAATGATGGCTCTGAACTGATACAACGTGAGGATGACCAAGCAGAAACGGTGAAAAAGCGTTTGGAAGTCAATATGAAACAAACCCAACCGTTATTGGATTTTTATCAAGAAAAAGGATATCTTGTAAGTGTTGACGGTAATCAAGAAATTGATCAAGTCTTCCGGGATATTCAGGCGAAAATAGAAAAGTAAGCATTTTTGGCTGTATTACCAGCACAGGATAGATGCAATTCTTTTTTGTTAAAGTTATAATGGAAGTCGTATATTATGCGGCAGCACGCATATTACTTGATATAACAGTGACACAGAATAGCAACTGGTAGTGTGCCTGTGATGGCAGGATTAAAATAAAAGCCTAAGTGAAGGTGATCGTTGTTGAGCGAAGCTGATTCGATTCCGCGGATAGGTCAAGTTGTTCGTATAAAGCAAGGGCGAGAAGCGGGACAATATGCGATAATACTAAAAATATTAGATGACCGATTTGTCTTGCTTGCAGATGGGGAAAAACGAAAATATGATCGGCCAAAGAAAAAGAATATACATCATATTGAAGTTATGGATTATATTTCTCCGGAAGTCCAAAACAGCCTTCTAGAAACTGGTCGTGTCACAAATGGTAAATTACGATTTGCCATAGATAAATTTGTCAATGAAATTGTGACTGATTTAATGAAGGGAGATCAACACGATGGCGAAAGACGATGTAATTGAAGTGGAAGGTACCGTAACTGAAACATTGCCGAATGCGCAGTTTAATGTCGAACTTGAAAATGGCCATACGGTTTTAGCTCATGTATCTGGTAAAATCCGTATGCATTTCATCCGCATTTTACCTGGTGATAAAGTGACGGTAGAACTTTCCCCGTATGATTTAACAAGAGGACGAATTACGTACCGTTATAAATAGACGAGTGAGCTCCGATATAAAAGGAGGTAAAGATGATGAAAGTAAGAGCATCTGTAAAGCCAATATGTGAAAAATGCAAAGTTATTAAGCGTAAAGGCAAAGTAATGGTGATTTGTGAAAACCCTAAACACAAGCAAAAGCAAGGCTAATAAACAAGGAGGTGCATTGAGCTATGGCACGTATTGCAGGTATAGATATTCCGCGTGATAAACGTGTAGTTATTTCATTAACCTATATTTATGGTGTTGGAAAAACTACTGCACAGGAAATCCTTAAAGAAGCAGGCGTTTCAGAAAGTACTCGTGTACGCGATTTGACAGAAGATGAATTAGGCAATATCCGTAAAGCTATTAACGACTTTACAGTTGAAGGTGATCTTCGTCGTGAAGTATCCCTAAACATTAAACGTCTAATTGAAATCGGTTCTTATCGAGGAATCAGACACCGTCGTGGGTTGCCAGTGCGTGGTCAAAAAACGAAAAACAATTCACGTACTCGTAAAGGTCCGCGTCGTACAATGGCAAACAAGAAAAAGTAACGTAAAGGAGGTAAGCTAATCAATGGCTCGTAAAACAAATACGCGTAAGCGTCGTGTGAAAAAGAATATTGATACGGGTGTTGCACACATTCGTTCTACATTTAACAACACAATTGTTACGATTACGGATGTTCAAGGGAATTCTATTGGCTGGAGCTCTTCCGGTGCACTAGGATTTAAGGGCTCTCGTAAGTCTACACCTTTTGCTGCACAAATGGCCGCTGAAACAGCAGCAAAAACTGCAGTTGATAACGGTATGAAAACATTAGAAGTAACTGTTAAAGGCCCTGGTGCTGGACGTGAAGCAGCAATTCGTTCACTACAGGCAGCAGGATTGGAAGTTACGGCTATCCGTGACGTAACCCCAGTACCTCATAATGGTTGCCGCCCGCCAAAACGTCGTCGTGTATAATTGTACTGTATAGAATTTGTCACCCTGTCTATAATGGGTTATGATAGCTAAAAGTATAAAGCATAAGGGAAATTCCCTTTTTGAACAGACTTTACTATACAACACGACTGGGAAAAAGAGTACGAATGAAATTAATAGCGCAGAAACGCCAACTGCCTATTTGAGGAATTTCGGTTAGACACGATAAGTCTAACCGGGGTTTCGACGTTTTAAAGGAGGGTTTTATTGAATGATCGAAATTGAAAAACCAATAATAGAAACGGTAGAAATCAGCGATGATGCTAAGTTTGGAAAGTTCGTCGTCGAACCGCTTGAACGTGGATATGGTGCCACTCTAGGAAACTCCTTGCGTCGTATCCTATTATCCTCACTTCCGGGTGCTGCTGTTACATCAGTTCAAATGGATGGAGCACATCACGAGTTTTCAACAATCGAAGGGGTTGCTGAAGACGTAACAACAATTATTTTGAACTTGAAAAAGCTTGCTCTAAAGATTTACTCTGAAGAAGAGAAAACCTTAGAGATTGATGTGCAGGGAGAAGGAAAAGTTACGGCTGCAGATCTGACATATGATAGTGATGTAGAGGTATTAAATCCTGATCTACCAATTGCTACAATTAACAGCAAAGGTAAATTGCATATGAAGATTACGGCAGAACGCGGCCGCGGCTATCGTCCAGCCGATGCAAACAATCATGATGAGCGACCAATCGGAGTAATTCCGGTTGATTCAATCTTTACACCAGTATCACGTGTGACATATCAAGTCGAAAATACCCGTGTGGGGCAAGTTGCAAACTACGATAAATTAACAATGGATGTATCTACAGATGGAAGCATTCGCCCTGAAGAAGCAGTTTCTTTAGGTGCAAAAGTCTTTACAGAGCATCTGAATATTTTTGTAGGTTTGACAGATGAAGCACAAAACGCAGAAATCATGGTTGAAAAAGAAGAAGATCAAAAAGAAAAAGTTATGGAAATGACAATTGAAGAACTCGATTTATCTGTCAGATCCTATAATTGCTTAAAACGTGCTGGAATTAATACAGTTCAAGAGCTTTCAAATAAATCTGAAGAAGATATGATGAAGGTGCGTAACTTGGGTCGCAAATCACTAGAAGAAGTAAAAGTAAAACTAGAAGATTTAGGCTTAGGCTTACGTGACGACGACTGATCGATACAGACACCTTTAGAATAGAACAAAAGCGGAAGTGCCTGTTCAACGGCGTATGAACTGGACTGACCTGTTCAAGATAAAGGAAATCCAAAAGTGGTTTTCTTTTGTGATTGACTTATTGAAGTACAGGGAAGGAAGTTCACTAGACGTTAGGCGCTGGAGCTGGACGTGGCCCTGCGCAGATGTTCAATAATCAAGGTTACTAGAAGAGGTTAATATCTATGTAACAGTATAAGGGAGGGATAGTCCATGGCTAGAAAATTAGGTCGTACAACAGACGCTCGTATGGCACTACTTCGCAACCTTGCATCTGATTTGATTATTCACGAACGGGTTGAAACAACAGAAGCAAAAGCGAAAGAGTTAAAATCAGCGGTAGAGAAAATGATTACACTTGGGAAACGCGGCGATCTTCACGCACGTCGTCAAGCAGCAGCTTTCTTATATAATCAAGAAGCGAACGAAAACGAAAGTGTTATGCAAAAACTCTTCGATGACGTCGCTGCACGCTACGAAGACAGACAAGGCGGATATACACGCGTTCTTAAGCTGGGAGCTCGTCAAGGTGACGGAGCAAAAATGGCAATCATTGAACTAGTTTAATGAATACGTGCGCTTAAGGGGCAGGACTGAATCTCTTCCATGAGGTGAATCCAAGCCCTTTTTTTGTATGCTGAATAAGCAGAAGACTGTATACAGTTGGCCACGTGGAGATGGCTACAGTACGAAGGGACCATCTACAGAAGAGCGGGAATATCTACAGAACTGCCCAAAACATCCACCGGAAAATCCGAATATAACCTACGCCCTACCCAGCATGGAACAGAGCAGGAGGAACTATCGCTATGAGAACAAAGCTAATAGAATTTAGAAATGTGTCATTCAGGTACACGGAAGACCTGCCTTGGGTGTTGCGAAACTGCACGTTTGAAATCTATGAAAACGAGGAAGTTGCGATTATAGGTCATAATGGTTCTGGTAAATCAACTATCGCTAAGTTAATGAATGGCTTACTTTTTCCGCAAGAGGGTACAATCTTTATTAACGGGAAACAAGTAACCGAAGATTCTATTTGGGAAATTCGGAAAGATGTTGGCATGGTTTTTCAAAATCCTGACAACCAATTTGTTGGAACAACTGTACAGGATGATGTTGCATTTGGTATGGAAAATCGCGGGATACCACGTCCTGAAATGGTTAAACGAATTAATGAGACGCTATCAGCAGTAGGTATGCTGGATTATCTTATGACTGAACCCCATAAACTTTCGGGAGGACAAAAGCAGCGAGTGGCAATCGCAAGTGTCTTAGCAATTTCCCCGCAGGTTCTCATATTGGATGAGGCTACAGCCATGCTGGATCCAAAAGGCCGAACAGAAATTATGGACACAATTTCAAGTGTTCAGGAGAAACACCAACTTTCATTGATCACGATTACGCATGATCTGCAGGAAGTAGTTAGAGCTGAGCGTGTAATTGTGATGAATGAAGGTGAAATATGGGATGAAGCATCACCGCGTGAAGTCTTTGCCCAAAAAGATGAATTGCGGAAAATTGGTTTAGATGTTCCATTCATTGCTATTTTGTCAGATGCTTTAGTAAAATCTGGAGTATCGATTACAAATGAACCTTTAAATCAGGTAGAACTGCTGGAGGACCTATGGACATCACATTCAAAGACGTAAACTATGTTTACCAACCAAATACACCATTTGCACATCAAGCTATTGAAGACCTTTCTTTTACTATTCCATCAGGTTCATTTGTAGCAATAATTGGACACACAGGCTCTGGTAAGTCGACACTTATTCAGCATCTCAATGGTTTGGTTCGACCTAGTTCTGGTGAAGTTACGATCGGTGATTTTCATTTAACAAATGATGCCAAAGTCAAAAATATGAAAGAACTACGCAGTCGTGTTGGTGTAGTTTTTCAATATCCGGAGCACCAATTATTTGAAGAAACCGTTGAAAAAGATATAGCATTTGGCCCAGAGAACTTTGATGTTGCAAAGGGTGAAATTCAAAAAAGGATTCGGGAGATAACACCTGAAGTAGGAATATCGGAAGAGTTATTAAAACGCTCCCCATTTGAATTGAGTGGCGGGCAGATGCGCAGAGTAGCTATTGCAGGGGTTCTTGCGATAAGGCCTGAGGTTCTTGTGTTGGATGAGCCGACTGCAGGACTTGATCCGCGTGGCCAAAAAGAAATGATGAATATGTTCAATGAAATGCATAAGCGGCAAGGACTCACGACCATTCTTGTAACCCATAGTATGGAAGATGCCCTTACATATGCCGATCATGTAATAATTTTAAACGATGGCACTAAATATATGGAGGGGAAGCCGGAAGAAGTGTTCACTCAGAAAGAAGCACTTCAAAAGGTTCAACTCGAAGTACCAGATATAATTCAATTTTTAAATGCCTTCGAGGAAAAATTCGGGAAAAGTATCCCGTACAGACGGCAATCAATTGAAGAAATCGCACGTGAGATTCAGCAAGTTATAAAAGGAGCTGGATCATCATGAGCAATTCACTGATCATTGGGCAATATGTCCCCGGTCAATCTATCATTCATCGGTTGGATCCGCGAACAAAAATTATCATTATTTTCTTTTTTGTGTTTATCGTATTTTTTGCAAACTCTGTTTTAAGCTACGGTATCTTAACCGCCTTTGCGCTAGCAAGTATGTTTACGACACGAATTCCAATGTACTATATTATCAAAGGATTAACACCAGTGTGGTTCCTAATCGTATTTACGTTCTTATTGCACCTGATCGTTACAAAAGAAGGGTCAGTACTCATTGAATTTTTAGGTTTTAAAATTTACTCAGGTGCACTTATTCAAGGATTCGCTATTTCGATGCGGTTTTTCCTGCTTATTCTGGTAACATCACTCCTGACCTTAACAACAACACCGATTGAAATCACAGATGCGATTGAGAATTTACTACATCCGTTGAAAAAAATAAAATTCCCTGTCCATGAGCTTGCACTCATGATGTCTATTTCCTTACGATTTATTCCGACGCTTATGCAGGAAACAGAAAAAATCTCAAGGGCACAAGCATCACGAGGTGTGGATTTTCGGACTGGTCCGCTAAAAGAACGTGTGAAGGCAGTTGTTCCCTTACTGGTTCCACTTTTCGTCAGTGCATTCAAGCGTGCTGAAGACCTTGCAATGGCTATGGAGGCACGTGGCTATCATGGAGGGGAAGGCCGAACAAAACTAAGGGAGTTAAAAATCGAAAAACGTGATATATTTATTTATATTTTGTTTGTCGTCGTAGTTGCCGGTCTGCTTTTTGCAAGAAACTGGAGTTAGTCAGCAAGAAGGGTTGGAAGAAGCATGGAAAAAATTAAATGTGTTATAAGCTATGATGGTACGAACTTTTCAGGCTTTCAAATCCAGCCAAGGACACGTACCATTCAAGGAGAATTGGAAAAAGCTTTAACTAAAATTCATAAAGGGGAGCACATCCGAGTGCATGCTTCTGGTCGTACAGACACAGGAGTGCATGCGAAGGGTCAGACAATCCATTTTAAAACACCCTACACGCTCCCTTTCCATAATTGGAAACAAGCGCTCAACACCCTTCTGCCTGCCGATTTAAACGTATATCAAGTCGAGGTAGTCCCAGATTCATTCCATGCCCGATATGATGTCGTCGAGAAAGAGTATCGTTATTATGTCTGGAATGAACGGGAGAAAGATGTTTTTAAGCAAAATTATTTGTACCAATTCCCATATTCCCTTGATATTCAAGCGATGCAAGATGCTTGTCGTTATTTTGAAGGAACCCATGATTTTACTACCTTTTCATCAGCTAAAGCTACTATAAAAGGAAGTAAAATACGCCATATGTATGAAGTAACCTGCAATAAAGAAGGAAGTCAGATCGAGTTTATCTTTCGTGGAAGTGGCTTTTTATACAATATGGTTCGCATTATCATTGGGGCTCTATTGGATATTGGACAAGGAAGGCGTGAGCCATCTGATATTATTGATCTATTGGAAAAAAAGGACCGGAGACTACTAGGGGAAACTGTACCAGCACAAGGATTATATTTATGGCAGGTCAAGTATGAAGAACCTCAGCAGTAAAAGGGTTTTAAACCTTTTCTATCCTTGTTGAGCTAAAATACTCCGGCGACCGCATTTAGAGGAAACCAGATTAGTTTTGCTGACTTGTCGGATCCTCATTCCGTTATTTCCAATAAATTGGGTGTTTGAAGCACTTTATGTAATCCTCATTCCGCTATTTGTGCTTCACACCCTTATTTTTCATTGTTTTGGGGCAATTAGCGGAACGAGGATTCATCTCATCCTCTTTTGGGCGACTTTTCCTTCAATTAACGGAACGAGGATCCGCACCGGAGTTCTATCGGTGATTGGACTCCTCCTTATGTAAGCATTAATGTGAAAGCGAGTATAATCCAGATGCGGGGCTAAAAACCAACAAAACTTACGAAAAAAGCTTCTTTTAAAAAATACTTCTAAAGCTTGACAAATGTATATCTAATAGTATATGATGATTATTGGCATTTTATTTCTAAAACCGCGATTAGCCCCGGAATCTAATTGTGATGAATATATAGGAATAACAACTGAAACGAATTATTGAAATATGGAGGGAAACCATCATGCGCACAACTTTCATGGCTAATGAAAATAACATTGAACGTAAATGGCTAGTTGTGGATGCTGAAGGTCTACGTTTAGGCCGGCTGGCAAGTGAGGTTGCTGCAGTCCTTCGCGGGAAGCATAAACCAACCTACACACCACACGCTGATACAGGTGATAATGTAATTATTATTAACGCTGAAAAAATAGAACTATCAGGTAATAAATTGAATGACAAAATTTACTACCGTCATACAGGCCACCCAGGTGGAATAAGAGAACGCAATGCAAATGAAATGCGTACAAAATACCCTGAACAAATGATCGAGCTTGCTATCAAAGGCATGCTTCCAAAAGGTCCTTTAGGCCGTAAAATGGGTAAGAAATTGCACGTATTCAAAGGTTCTGAACACAATCATCAAGCACAAAAACCAGAAGTTTACGAGCTTCGTGGATAATTAAAAGGAGGTTAATCAATTGGCACAAGTACAATACTACGGCACTGGTCGTCGTAAAAGATCAACTGCACGTGTACGTCTAGTTCCAGGAACTGGCCGTGTAGTGATAAATGACCGTGATGCACAAGACTACTTTCCATATGAAACGCAACTATTAATTTTAAATCAACCACTTGCAACTACTGAAACACAAGGAACTTATGATGTTTTAGTAAACGTGCATGGTGGAGGATTTACTGGCCAAGCTGGTGCTATCCGCCACGGTGTCGCTCGTGCGCTTCTAAAAGCAGATCCTGAATACCGCGGTTCCCTAAAACGCGAAGGATATCTAACACGTGACGCACGTGAAACAGAACGTAAGAAATACGGTCTTAAAGGCGCTCGTCGTGCACCACAATTCTCTAAGCGTTAATATATCTACGTTTCAAGGCTCTCAACCATTATTGGTTGGGGGTCTTTTTTTTTATGTAAAGTTGTTTGCCTAAAAAATAACAGCTCTATTACACGGAAAGTACTTTAACCCTATTTCATCGTAGTTAATGCGTGATTTCATAGGCAAATTGGTTTATTTTCCTATTGTTTAGAGGATTATCTTAATATTTAATAGAAACTTATATTAAATAAAAAAAGGAGGGATTATTATGACGTTTAAATCCAGAATATTTTTAAAATTATCTTTCGCTATTGTGTTGGGACTTAGTTTATTGTTCGTTTCATTAGGTTTCTTTAGCCATGATGAAGAAAGAGAAACTGTTGCAGCTACAGTAGATTCAGTTGATCTACAGGAAGTGTTCGAAAAGGCAGCTAAGGAATTTGGAGTTCCGCAAAGTGTTTTGATGGCAGTATCATATAATCAATCGCGATGGGATCATCATGAAGGTCATAGTGAAGTAGGTGGCTACAGTCTTATGAACCTGGTGCATATTGATGGGAATCAAGATGCCAGCGGTAAGAATGAGGAACAAATTGAAGCCTCTACAGACGATAATGATTCCGTTAACACACTGGACAAGGCAGCTCAATTGCTCAATGTGGATTTGGAAGTATTAAAAAATGATCCCGAACAAAATATTCGTGGGGGAGCAGCCCTTCTTGCAATGTATGCAAAGGAAACAGTCGGAGAAACCCCATCTAATCTATCTGATTGGTATGGAGCAGTTGTAAAATACAGTGGTTCTGATATTAAAACTGTTGCCGAAGGGTTTGCAGATGATGTTTATAACACGATCCAAGAGGGGGCAGAGAGAGTAACAATTAATGGACAAGAAGTAAAATTAAAGGCGAAAAATGTTGAGCCAAATAAAGACACTGCAAAAAATATTCCGCTACGAAATGCCAAAAAGACAGGTGCTGATTGTCCAAACGGTCTAGAATGTACATTTATTCCTGCACTTTATGAGCAATTCTCTAGTAGTCCTGGTAGTTATGGGAACTATGACATCGCGAATCGTCCTGATGATGGTCTAGATATCCGATATATTATCATTCATGATATTGAAGGCACTGCCGAATCAGCGATTAACCACTTTCGAAACAGATCTTACGTAAGCGCTCATTATGTTCTTGACTCAGAAACAGGGGCCATTACACAGATGTTGAGTAATGAAGATGCAGGTTGGCATGCAGGTAATTGGTATTTTAATGCGCACTCCATTGGCTTGGAGCATGAAGGATTTGCGGTTGAAGGGACAGATTGGTATAGTGAGCAAATGTATCGCTCATCTGCAAAATTGGTAAAATATTTGGCAGAAAAATATGACATTCCACTTAATCGCCAGCATATAATTGGGCATGACGAAGTTCCAGGATTAACTCAAGCCAGACAGGGAGCAATGCACTGGGACCCAGGTGCTTATTGGAATTGGTCGCACTTCTTTGATCTTTTGGGAGAACCAATTAACTCAAGTAATGGCAGCAAAGACAGCGACATTATAACGATAAATCCTAATTACAATACAAATAAGCCGACATTCACATACGGCTCAAAAGTACTGGATCATCAATCATCCAGTTTTGTACAGCTATACACTGAACCTAGTTTTGAGGCTCCGCTAATCAGTGATCCACTTCTAAGCAATAGTGGAACCAACCGTATTAATGATTGGGGGAACAAGGCTGCTATTGGGCAAAATTATTATAAAGTTGATCAAGAGGGAGATTGGACCGCAGTTTATTACGGTGGTCAGAAGGCGTGGTTTTTTAATCCAAACAATAAAAACGCTTCTCCAGGGAACGGAATTGTAATTAAACCTAAGGAAGGAATGGGGTCAATTCCTGTTTATGGGGGTGCTTATCCTGAAGTCGCTGCCTATGATGAAACAGGAATAGAAGAGTGGGCACAAGGAAACACTGAAACACTATACCAAATTTCTGAAGGACAGTTCTATATAGCCACAGGACCGTTTCAATCAACGTATTACCATGCAAAGTATTTTAACGATCCGGAAACGAACCAAGTGGTGATAGGTGAAGAAGAATATTATCAAATTTTCTTTAATCACCGGCTTGGATTTGTTAAAAAAAGTGATGTTGAAGTCGTGAATCCTTAACTAGAAGGGTTCAGTAATTAGAATATGTGTTGTTGCTTTTATGTTAAGCGCCTATACCCCCAGGGATGTAGGCGTTTTTTAATATTGAATTTATAACATGATGATGGTATTCCTTTCATTAATACTGAATACTTAGTTGATGTTGGGAAGAAGCAAAATCGTTTTAAATATTTATCCAAAAACGCTCTTCCTTATCGGGAGGGCGTTTTTTAGCAGTTTAAAAAGTTTTCATATTGCATAAGTGCTTATCTATGTTAAGGCATGCGCTCCAATGTATAAGGGGTTCTGAGTAAGTAAAATAAACCTTTAATGAACACCAAGCTTTGATTTATAATAGAGCTTGCTATAAAATTCTAGTATTATGAATATATGAATAATAGGTAGGGGAGGACAAATCATTGAACAAGATTAAAACCTTAACTGATAAGGACTTTGATAAGATTTTCTCGCTGTCGCAATACGCGTTTCAATATGATTTATCTGAAGAAGAATTACTCAAAAAGCAGGAGGAAGCTAAGCGGCATACTATCTGGGGCTGGATGGAGAATAATCGGCTTGCGGCAAAACTCCACCTGATTCCACTGTCCTGTTATATTAATGGCCAAGCCTTTGAAATGGGCGGGATAAGTTCTGTTGCGACATGGCCGGAGTATCGCAGACAAGGTGCTGTGAAGCACTTGCTTCACCATGCGCTTAAATACATGAAAGAACAGGGAGAAGTCTTGTCATTTCTACATCCATTTTCGTTTTCCTTCTATCGGAAGTATGGTTGGGAACATACTTTTTCGGAAAAAAAATATACCATTCCATTGGAAAAGTTAAAACGAAATTGGGAGGCTAATGGATATATACGACGTGTTGATTCAGAAGTATCCATGCTACATAACATTTACACGGAATACGCCAAGCAATTTAACGGTACGCTTGTCCGTGATGAAAAGTGGTGGGAGCAGCGTGTGTTTAGGGGGGATTGGCATAAAGCAATCGCTTATAATGAAAATGACCAGGCAGAAGGTTATATTTTATATAAAGTAAAAGAAGAAAAAGTAACTGTCCATGAACTGGTATATAATACTCTAAATGCACAAAAGCTGCTGCTCCAGTTCATTGCCAATCATGATTCGATGGCCGAAACAGTAGACATGGTTGTACCGGAAAACGATAATCTTCACCTTCTAATCGATGAACCAAGATTCAATCAGGCTACGGAAGCCTATTTTATGGCTCGTATCGTTGATATATTGGAATTCCTGAAACAATACCCGTTTCATAATGGTGACACTCAATTACTTTCCATACATGCAGCAGATTCTTTTCTTCCTGAAAACAGCGGGGTATATCAGCTGAGACAAATTGGCAGTGAAACAAAAGTAACCCATTTGTTAGATGGTAAGCCCAGGATTCAGGATGGAATTCATTGCACAGTCCAGTATCTTACATCGATGCTGTTAGGATATAAACGACCAATGGAGCTATATCATCTTGGGTTGATCCAAGGGAATCAGGAACAAATTGAGCAGTTGGAACAAATTATACCGAAGCGGCAAACCTTTTTTCCGGATTTCTTTTAACGAATAGGGAATTATCCCTACTTTTGAAACAAAATTGTAAAATAAGTGGGATATTTTAATAAATTACGTTAAAATAGATAGCACATGAAAAAATAAAAAAGGACGGTCGCACATGCTCTATCAAATTAACATTCTAAAGTTTTTATTTCCGATAGATGATCACTTATATCGAGTCCATAAGGCAGAAACGTTAAAAAATCTGTGGAAAATAGCTTCATTGCTCGTGTTGTTTAGTGCGGTCGTATACGCTTGGATGGCTATTTTAGGGATCGGATCGGATATTATTTCAGGAAATGCAACAGCATTTAATCCGCTAGAATACGAGGAAAGTAAATTCTGGTTTGTTCTAGGAAGAATTGGATTTGCGACACTGTTTGCTCTTGTGATTTTATTTGTGCCATCTTACATATTTTACATAATTACAGGTATACCTTATCGAAAACTATTAATCATGCAGGAAATCGTTCTTCTAGCTTTGCTGATAGAACGAGTGGTCTGGATACCATTAGTAGTTTATTTAGGGCTGGATTGGTTTGTATCACCACTATCATTTGGAATCATTGCATCCTACTTTACGGATCTGCCATGGGTTGTTTTTTTCTTTGGTTCTATTTCACTTTTTCAGCTATGGATCATTTGGTTTCAGGTCAGGTTTTTAAGTTATTTGTCGACAATTAGAAAACGCTGGCTATGGTTTAGTGTCATCTTTCTACATATTATCTACTGGGCTGTTGTTGCTGCGTTAGCTTTTATGGATATTCATATGATAAGTGGGTGGTTTGAATGAATCGCAGGAAACTTATTTGGACATTAGTGATTTTGTTTATTGCAATTAATAGTTTACTTGTTTATTTCGACGATGAAGAAAAAGTGGCACGCTTATCTTATATCGAAGAATGGTCGGAAATTATTGAAAAGGATATGTTTGAAAAAATTGAAACCCGAGGAGTATTAGCAACAACAAATGAGAAACGTGTATACTTTGATGAAGACAGAGGAAGCTTTCAGGAGTTTCTAATTGATGAAGGTACACAAGTAAATGTTGGTGATGGGTTGTTTACATATGAAGTAGAGGATTATTACGAAACGAAATCCTATCTTGATAATGAAAGAAGCAAACTTACTGATCAAGTTAGTGCTATTGAGCAAGCAATCGATTCTATTTCCTTTTATCAAGTACCGGAAACCGATTTAACGGCTGAATATGAAGATGAAAACAGTAATCTCGATATTACGAGTAATTCTGTAACTGCTAATTATATGAAAGAACAATACCTGGCAGAAAAGGAAAAAGAACTTGATCAGAAGAATGCACAACTGCAAAACATTCAAGCACAGTTATCGGACCTTGAATCGACTGGGGATACCGTTACAGTGGAAAGCTCTTATCAAGGGCAGGTAACTAAGATATCCAAAACCTTAAGTAATCCAGTTATTACCATTCGTGATATGCAGCTGCAAGCAGAGGGCGAATTTACGGAAGCGGAGCGGATGGAAGTTAAAAGGGACATGCCTGTTGAAGTTTCTATTAAAGAAAATGGAGCATTACTAAAAGGGAATCTGGATGAGATTAACGACTCACCAGAAACAGTAAACGTTCATGGAACAAGTATCTACCCGTTTGATGTCAGCTTTTCTGAGGACACTGAAATGGAAGGATTATTGCCAGGATTCCATGCAGATCTTTCAATTACAACGAATAAATCGCTAGGTGCAACAGCCGTCCTAAAAAAACAACTATTCAATCAAAACTTGTGGAAAATGACGACTGAAGGAACCATGCATAAGCAAAAAGTCGAAACAGGAATTCGCATGGATGATACAGTTGAGGTGACAAAAGGCGCCAAACCTGGTGAATGGATAGCTGAAGAAGATCACTCACAATTTCGCGAGGCAGCAACTTTTATTACGTCATTAAAACTGGATAACATAAAATGGAAACGTTTAGGGAAATATGATAATGTGAATTGGGAAAAATATTTTGTTATCGGGTTGTTAGCAAGATAAGTTTTAGTGCAACCTGCTAGTGGTAAACCTTTTTTAAGGAGGGTACATATCTAAATGGAATTAGTCTATGTAGGAGTTTTATTGTTTGCATTGGCATTTGCCTTAATAGTTATCTATATTTCCTTCGTATTAAAACGTGTGTCAAGCACCATGGAAACACTTGGTGAAACCTTAGGAGAAGTAGAAGAGAAACTCCATTATATCACGCCTGAAATAAGAAATACGTTACATGAAACTGAAAAAATGGTCGATGATTTTGGTGATAAAATCAAGGCAACGGACAATGTATTTAAATCGCTGGAGAATGTAGGCACTTCTTTAAATTCATCAAGTGAAATGTTGGCTCAACAAGCAAAAAAACTACCTGAATATACGTCACCTCAATCAATGAATCGAATTGCAGAGAGTGTAAGGTGGGGAGAAGTAGCATATCGGATAGCAAAGAAGTGGAAACATCGAAATGATAAGAATGAGTTAATTACTCAAGATGAAAACTTGCCGGCTAAAAAATAAGGCTGTTTTCTAAAAGTTTGTTGTTGTTGACAGAAGATATAAACTGCGAACTAATATGGAATAATTGTTGAGTGCTATGACACCGCTTCGGAAATACACTACGCGCACCAAGGGCGGCTGATGAGCCTCCTTGCTCCTACGTCGCTGCGTAGTCTCATCTAGGCGCAAGCTCCCACAGGAGTCTACGTGTATTTCCTCCGCTAGGTGTTGCTCACTCTATCCTGTTAATTAATCAATATTTATTGTGATATTGCTTCTTAGCCTTGGGAACACTTTAGGCTCTAGTCAGGAATCTCTATCAGTGGAGGCAGAATACGCAGACTCCTATGGGAACAGCACGTTCCGAAGACCCCGCAAGAAGCGATTAAATGAAGGCCGACTAAAACCGTCCTTTGCGGACAACGTCGGCATACCCCTTGCCGGGGCAAGGAGGCTGAGGTCGTGCCCATGGAAAGCGAAGTATTCTGCCGAAACGAATGTAAGCACTCAACCATCATTAGAACAAAAAAGCTTCACTAGTTCGCAGTTTATATCAATTGCGAAGATTAAAAAGAAACAATACTTATAAATAAGAGTCAAAAATAATGAGATGAGGGATAAAAAATGACTTTAGTTGGAATAGGTGTATTATTAATAGGAATTGCTTTTTTAGTATTAGCTGTCTATTTATCATGGACATTGAATAATTTAGCACACGTACTGCGTGGAGTCGAAAAGACAGTTGAGCATTTACCGAATCAGCTTAACGATATTTTTAAAGAAACTGGGAATCTTATCAATCATACGAACAGTACGCTTTCTGATGTTAATGAAAAGCTAAGAACATTAAGTCCTTTATTTTATATTGTGGAAGATGTTGGAGAGATGTCGAGAAAGCTGACCACACCATTAGCGAACTTTAATATATCGAGAAAAAAGAAAACGGAAGAAAAGAATTAGTAGGAAACTTTATATTATAACTAATCTATTTGCACCATTTTAGTAGTGATATTTATAATAACAAATCTCAGTTACTGAACGGAGATCTGTAACATTCTATATGGATATCGATTCCATTGAAGAACTCAAACCTGCTGAGTAAGTAAACTTACTAGTTTATTAAACGATATGCTCCCCATCTGGTATCTAGATGGGGAGCATTATTATGTCTGAAGAGTTTATTTCATTATTATTTTAAACAAAAATTAATCAAGTAGATGAACTTCATCATCCACATGAATGTCACCTGTTTTTATAACAGAAGCATAAACGCCAAAATTGTTTTTTCGTTCTTTTATAACCGTCTTATGCAAGCTTGAATTTCTCTCAGCATTATCAGGATTTACAGTAATAATCATACACCTTTTACAGTGTCCTACTAATTCAATTTCTACTTCACTTCCAATTTTAATTCGTTTACCAATCCATTCTTCTTCAATAAACGGTTTTTTTTCTTTTAATGAAATAAATAAATTAGGACGAAAACGTCGAAAGTCAACCTCGACTTCTCCCCATATTTCTTGCAAATTATCTATTGAAGCGTCCGTTACAAGCTGAATATTTTCTACTGCAATTGGTCCAATAGGCACTTGTGAAGGGGGATATTCAATTGTAGAAATCTTTCGGTTCGATTTGTTTTCCATTTCTTTAATTAATTCCTCGTCTTCCCAATCAAAGATCTCCCCTTCAGGTGTTATAACTTCCACTTTTGGATATTCCTCCAGCGACTCTTCTCCTGCATATCTTGCTTTATATCGAACCATTTCCGGGAACTGTGTTATTGTTAAAAAATTTCCTTTTTTTGATTCATCTAGATAAGCATGGCCACGGTCTCCGTATAAACCATAATCCATTATTTTGGATTTTTGCACACTTTCTCCGGCAAAAGATTTTACTGGATGACGAATAATTTCCCTCATATGTCCGATCAACACTTCATTCACTCCTATATAATTTTCAACTCGGCCTGTTAGTTAGTTTAAAAATAGTCGTTCACAATCTTTGTAGTTATTTTAACATAAATATTCAAAAATCAAGCGGGCACTAGCTAAAATACACTAGTACATCAAAAAATGACCATCAACTTAGCATAAAAGTTGATGGTCATTCACATCCGTTACTATTGTTGGCAGTTAAGAAAGTATATATTCTTTCTTACTGCATAAGTGCAACTAAAGCATTTGCCATTAAGACCTGTCGGATGCCGAGTTTTCTAAGGGATTCTTGCGCTGTAATGCAAAATATCCTAGAGTTATTGCACCGTATAGACCCTCAAGGTTATTTCGTTCAATAAATGTGCTGCCTTCTTCGGTGTTTTCTTTCATTTCCTTTGTGATATCAACCATTGATGACGAAAGTTTAATTGTCGTTTCTCCAACATTTCCTATAATCGTAAAAATCGGGCTCAATTCGCTCATTTGGTTATTAAGTTGTTGTATCGTTTCCCTGCCGGTGCTGAGTGTATCCTTTGCACCGGTAGTTATATCAGCAACCTGCTGCGGCAGAGCATCTGTTGTTGATTTTAAGCTTGAGAATACCCCCGATAATTTGTTTAGCGGCTTAATTAACATTATTACGAATGCCAAAAATGCGATTCCAATAATGAGTACGCCAATTCCAAGCCAATCCATGTGTTTGTCTCCTTCCGAAAATAGTTCATTACTTATTTATTACCACTGCTGTGTTTTGGCTAAACTCGCCATTATGTTTAATCATAATTGACAACCTTGTCCCATACAATAGTTGAAGTAGAATAAATAAGGAGCGAATGTTATGGGACGATTTGGGAAGGTGTTTACCTGGGGAGTAGGTTTTGTCATTTTGGCCTTTCTTATTCAATATCCAATTCAAAAATCAGAAACCACTTGGGAAACATGGTCATTACCACTTTCAGGTAAAACAATCGTTATCGACCCAGGTCATGGTGGAGTAGATGGTGGGGCGGTTGGAAAGGACGAGACACTGGAAAAAGATATAGCATTAGCTGTTGCTAAAAAGACACGAGACTTCCTGCAGCAATCAGGCGCTCTTGTTTACCTGACTCGAGAAAAAGATAAGGATTTGGCAAAAGAGGACACAAAAGGTTTATCAAGGCGAAAAGCTGAAGATATCCGTAAGCGCCTCAAGTTTATCCACGATAAAGAAGCTGACTTTTTTGTTACGCTTCATTTAAATGCATTACCATCCAATAAATGGAGTGGTGCGCAAACATTTTACTATTCAAAGTACGATAAGAGTAAACATTTAGCTACAATGATTCAATCTGAAATCATTCGAAATTTGGAAAATACGACAAGGAAACCACTGCCAATTAATGGTGTATATCTCTTGAAATATGCTGAAGTACCTGGATCCCTGGTTGAGATTGGATTTCTGTCAAATGAGCATGAGCGCGAACATTTGAAGAAAGAATCTTACCAGCGGAAAATTGCCGGGAGTATTTATGAAGGAATTCTCCGGTACGTCACAGAAGAACCTGAAAAAGAGTAACGTCTATACGACCATCCTATGATACATATCACTTAGATTTTACGTGATTTGTGTTATACTGGCGTTGTGTGCAAATAAGATGATATTATTTTGTATAGATACGACTCTAGGAAAGGGATGGTGACTACCGTGTTAACAAAAGAAGAAGTAAAGGAACTACTTCACCCTGTTAAGGATCCATTTTTACATAGAACGCTCGAGGAAACAGACGGTATTAATGAAATTACGATAAAAGAAGAGAAAAAGCATGTCAGTGTGAAAATAGGAATTGGAAAAACGAACACTGGTGAGCAAATGCAGTTACAGCAGGAAATTGTTGGTATTCTGAAAAAGAATGGTGCGACAACAGTTGGCTTACGTTTTGAACAGTTACCTGACGAAACTATTGAAAAGTTCCAGCCTGCTGCTGAGGCAGAACAGGAAAAAACATTAATGGGCGGAGGTAAGCAACCTAACTTTATCGCTGTTGCAAGTGGTAAGGGCGGTGTAGGTAAGTCTACCGTAACGGTTAACCTGGCCATGTCATTGATGCGTCTAGGCAAAAAGGTTGGCATTATTGATGCTGATATATATGGATTTAGTGTTCCGGACATGATGGGTGTTGAAGAAAGACCTGCTGTTCGCGGCGAAAAAATAATCCCAGTTGAGCGGTTTGGCGTAAAGGTCATTTCGATGGGGTTCTTTGTTGAGGACAATTCTCCAATCATCTGGCGCGGGCCAATGCTTGGTAAAATGCTAAACAGCTTCTTTAAAGAAGTAGAGTGGGGCGATTTAGACTACTTGCTACTTGATTTACCACCAGGAACCGGTGATATTGCAATGGATGTTCATGAATTGCTTCCATCATGTAAAGAACTAATCGTCTCGACACCACACCCAACTGCAGCATTTGTGGCAGCGCGTGCTGGTCAAATGGCATTAAAAACAGATCATGAAATCTTAGGCGTTGTGGAGAACATGGCCTATTTTGAAAGTAAAAAAACCGGTGAGAAAGAATATGTATTTGGTAAAGGTGGCGGTAAAAAGCTTGCCGAGGTCTTAAAAACGCAAGTACTTGGCCAATTACCTTTACAACAGCCATATGAAGAAGAGGATGAGTTTGCTCCATCTGTATACCAGCAAGATCATCCAATTGGAAAAGAATATCATAAGATTGCATCAAAAATCGTAGCAAAAATAGAAGAATAAAAAATTAGAGGTGGCATACGTCACCTCTTTTTGATTTAGAACTAAAATATTAACTTGAACCACCGGCACCGGAACCTCCGCCGGAGCCACCTGACCCGCCATCAGAGCCACCGCCGGAACCGCCGCCTCCACCAGAACTGCCACTTTCGCCGCTTGATTGTTGTCCGCCTTCTTTTTTACTTTTCTCTTCTGCAGCTTTAAGCAGTATTTCTGTCATTTTTGCTTGGAAAAGTGGTGTTTGTAACGTTTGTTGAATAGTTTCCTCAAGATGTTTACGGAATTCCTGACCTTTCATGACACTAAGCATTTGTTTGCTAATCTGTGGATTTTGCATGAGTTCAAGCATTTGTTTCTGGAACTCGGAATCGTTCATTAATTGTTTCATTAGTTTTTTTTGCTCTTCAGACATTGACTTTGCATAGCTTTTAACAAATTCCGGGTCTTCAAATAATTTCTTCCACATTTCTTTTCCCTTTTCAGAAGCAAGTACCTCATTAATTGATTGTTTAACTACATCTGATTCAATTACAAGCTCTTGCTTTAATTTCTTATCAGCCAAAATTTCCTTGAGTGCTTTTTTTCCATCTTCTGTCTGTAATATATCAACCACCATTTTCTTTGTAGCGTCGTAATCAGCTTCTTTGCCGGAAGCTCCGCCGCCTCCGTTACATGCTGCTATAAAAATGATGGGCAAAATAATCATTGAAGTTAAAATCATACGTAGCATTTATGATCCTCCTTCCTCTCATATTTAATATGAGTTATGAAACAAAAAAATATTCGCTTCATAGAGGAAAAAAAACATTGTTCGTGATAAAATATCACTTGATGCTTAACATAGTTGTAGGAGGAAATAGGATTGAATAGTCGTAAGTGGGTAGGTTTATTTTTAAAAACATTATTAATCGGCGGGGTTGTAGGGCTAATCACTAGTTTTTTTGTGAAGGCCACATTATATACTGAATTTTTAAATCCATTTAATTTTATGGAGCTAACGGGGTTAATTATCTATTTCACAGGATTAGGTTTGTTATTTAGTATTATCAGTCAGACTGGCTTTTTTGTTTATTTATTCATTAACCAATTCGGCCTTAGCTTGTTTCGGACATTTTGGCCGACCGTTCAGGTATTGTTAATTGCATTTGTTGTATTTGATTTAGTTTATTTCCCATATAATGCAGCTGATGGTGATGTTTCGTTATTTTGGTTTATCTTAATGGCAGCAGGAATACTTGGATACGGATGGATAATAGCTAAAATAAAAGCACGCGAGACGAACCAACGGGCTTTTATTCCTGCATTATTCCTAATGGTTGTTATGACGGCTATCGAATGGGTTCCTGGCCTGCGTACAAGTGGAACCGATTATGCATGGCTCATGATAATATCATTACTTGCATGTAATACATATCAGTTACTTGTGTTGCACCGAATAACAAAAGAAGCTTCGAAAGGGAAAGAAAGAATTGATCCCAAGACAAGTTCAGATAAAGCATAATGTTGATCACTTCCCTGATGTGTAAAAACACATCAGGTTTTTTTACTCTACAATTTTTGATTTTGCATGTGCCTGATTAACGAGTTCCGAAATAGTGACAAACGTAAAGCCCTTATTCTTCAACCCAGGTAAAATTGTTTTTAACGAATCAGATGTTTGTTTAACGGAGTCTGATGCATGCATTAATATGATATCGCCATTCGATGTCTGTTTCATTACAGCATTCTCAATTTTCTTTGTACCCGGATTTTTCCAATCACTAGGGTTAACATTCCAATGTATTACGGTGAATCCTAATTGTTCGGCAAGTTCGATGATTTCTTTGTTAAATTTACCGCTTGGCGGACGTAACATTTCTATATCTTTATATCCTATTTTCCTGAATACTTCTCTCGCATGGAGTAAATCTTTGCGTACTTGGTCAATCTCCTGATCCAAATAACTCTCATAACGGTATCCAAGCATTCCTAATTCGTGCTCAGCCTCAGTTATCTTTTCTAATATCTTAGGATGACGTTCTGCCCATTCCCCGCTTACAAAAAAGGTTGCCTGTACTTCTTTTTGTTCTAACTGTTTTAAAATAGCATGGACTTTTTCCTCGCCCCAGCTGATATTAAAGGTTAATGCAATATTTGACTCATCCGCATTTCCTTTTGTCATTGCCAAAGGCTTGTCCTTTGAAAATACAGAAAGTTCCCCTTCACTTTCAAACCATAAAAATGTAGCGGTAAATAAAGCAAAGATTAATACAATTAGCCAGCGTTTCCATTTATTGAACCGTACAACATAAAAATGATCCATCATATCATTCCTCTCCATTTCCTTATATTTAATTCTATGAATGGCAGTCTATAATATGAACAAGCAGTTGTTCTTTTAATGGAAAAGACAAAAATGTTGCGAAAAAGGGATGAAAATACATAAATATGGGGAATAGTAAATTTACAAAAGAAATTTATCAGCGTTTCCTTTCGTTATTCTTAGCTTTAGAAAAATATGAAACCGACAGATTTCGATAATAAGTACGAACTGCTGTAACGATACATTAATATGCGTATGTTTTTACTGATTAGTAAAGAAGGTAAGGTGAATGGAATGTTAGGTTTGTTAATTAATGACGTAGAACAAAAAGAAATGGAATATCTGCTGAAACGTGAGTTAGAAGAGTTATTAATGGATCTGGAGGATCATCGTATAGATAATATGGTTAAACGTGCAATGAGAGAAAGGTATAAAGTTTTGTTTAACTTGTTCCGTCGTGTAGCAAATGAGCAGGAGTGTATGAAATATATTCCCAAACGTACTGGGAATCAATAGATCTATTTCTTTAAAGGATTGTGTAACTAAAAAGCTATATTCAATTGGTCTTGGATTTCAAGACATAAGGGGTTCTAAGAAAGCAAAATACGCTTTTAATAAGAATCCCTTTAATATTAAGCCAAGCAATTCTAATGTTTTTTTGGTTTTTCTATTGAACTTATCAACATATTATGCTATATTATTTTTTGTTGTCAGTTAAGAAAACAACAAATTTTGCAGAGAAAAAAAGTCATTAGAAAAAGTTATTGACAATCATCTGCAGCCATGATAAATTATATCTTGTCGCAAAAAACGACAAACGGAAAAATTGATCTTTGAAAACTGAACAAAACAACCAGTATGTCAAGAAAACAGGTTAAAAGTTAAACTTTTAAACCCTGATTTCAATTTTTAGCTAAGACTATTATATGATTGATTGGTGTCAATTATATTCAAACGAACTTTTATGGAGAGTTTGATCTTGGCTCAGGACGAACGCTGGCGGCGTGCCTAATACATGCAAGTCGAGCGCGGGAAGCAGACGGATCCTCTTCTGAGGTGAAGTCTGTGGAACGAGCGGCGGACGGGTGAGTAACACGTGGGCAACCTGCCTGTAAGACTGGGATAACCCCGGGAAACCGGGGCTAATACCGGATAATATTTTTCAGCACATGTTGAGAAATTGAAAGGCGG
>NZ_JBHFQH010000024.1:0-42082 GCF_041949995.1 Virgibacillus sp. JSM 102003 | reverse complement strand
CGCCTTTCAATTTCTCAACATGTGCTGAAAAATATTATCCGGTATTAGCCCCGGTTTCCCGGGGTTATCCCAGTCTTACAGGCAGGTTGCCCACGTGTTACTCACCCGTCCGCCGCTCGTTCCACAAGCTTCACCCCAGAAGAGGATCCGTCTGCTTCCCGCGCTCGACTTGCATGTATTAGGCACGCCGCCAGCGTTCGTCCTGAGCCAAGATCAAACTCTCCATAAAAGTTCGTTTGATTATGATTGACACCAATCAATCATCTGTTCTTAGCTTAAAAATTGAAATCAGGGTTTAAAAGTTTAACTTTTATCCTGTTTTCTTGACATACTGGTTGTTTTGTTCAGTTTTCAAGGAGCAAATTTCGTTGCCGCCTCTCAAAATGGCGACTTTTTAAATATACCATCCTTTAAAGATAATGTCAATAATGTTATTGATTAATTTTTAAAAGATGTTTGCGTTGCCGAATGCTTTTAAATGAGCAACGTTGTTTAATTTACCACGATTTGTTTTCTTAATCAAGGATAAATTTTAAAGAAATTTTGCCGGTCAAATTCGTCATGAATTTTTGCGACAGAATTAACTTTATCATGGCTAATTTTTAAAGTCAACAATTATCTTAGTGGGAAATACATCAATAAAGGGCTACAGTTCAAACCATGAACTATAGCCTGTATACCAATTATTAATTAAAAAATGTAAAGATTCATCCTATCCGTAGCTAATGATTAATTCGATATTTCCGTTGATATACGCCTGCACCTTTTGTTTGGATTCTATCTGCAATAAGAATTCCTTTTTCGGTCAAATAGCCAAGCATTGCAGTTAGGTCTAACTGATACGGGGAAACTTTACCGTTCTGTTTCAATTCACCATATGACCAGCCTTCATCTTTAGATTCCATAATACTCAATAAATGTTTCGCAGATACTTCTGCTCTCGTACTAATCACAAAGTCCGAAGCAATTATCATCAGTTGCAGCCGTTTAGAAATAGCTTCATCGCTCTGTATTAATTCCTCATATAACTTATACACTTCAGGATCTATTTGTCTTACTTGGTTCCACAATGTTACTTCTGGATGGTATCCTTTTTCAATTACTGCAAGCCTAGCTAAATAATGTAGTGAGTGTACCATTCTGCTATATGCATCTTTAAATTGTTCCGATGCGTAAAGATCCTTTACTTCACTGTAACTTTTAACTAGCTTACCGAATTCCATCGCTTTACGTAAGTCTCTTTTTTCATGCGGAAAGTTTCTCAGTTGTTCCTTTAACTGCGAAAGGTATTCATTCCGATCAAAGATAACCTTTCCATTTATCACCCATTCGACTGCTTTTCGATAACCACTTGTGTCTATCCAATCCATTAACAAATTTTTCGTTACCGTATGCATCGCTGCAATTTTTCCATCGAATTCGTAGTGTTTTTCCTGCCACTTATTTTCAGCTTCTTCCACTATAATCAGTAATATAACATCGAAATTATCTGTAATTGGGCTGTTCGGTTTTGTTCTTTCTATTATAACGATCCCTAATGTACTTCTGTCCCCAGCACGTTCTTGATAAATCGGTCTTAATAAATCCTCCATGTCTCGAATCCTCCATTTACCTGAATACTATCTATTTCGTTATATTTTTGTGAAATCCTTTTTTTAAAAAGAAAAAATGCATTAAAATATGCTATACTACCCATGTAACATATAAGGAGGACAAACATGGCGCAACAATTAGTCTATTCAAGTAAAATTAATAAAATCCGGTCTTTTGCTCTAATTCAGATATTCATCGGGTTTGCTTTCATGTATGGAGGAATCTTAACGAAGAAAATCGAATGGTTAATGGTAACATTCTTTCTAATAGGTGTATTATTTGTGATTTTCAGCTGTGTCGTTTATTTCTGGATTGGTATGTTATCAACCAGGGCGGTCCCAATTATTTGTCCAAATTGCGAAAATCCAACAAAAATGCTTGGCCGCGTTGATGCTTGTATGCACTGTAAAGAACCGTTAACACTTGATAAGGACCTGGAAGGCAAAGAGTTCGATGAAAAGTACAATACAAGAAAATATCGAAAAGAAGCAAAAGATAATGCAAAGAATAATGAATAATCCGTCACTATGGCGGATTATTTTAATAGATCTTTCCAATAAAAACGGGTTTAAGTCAGATCAGAGCGAACAAAAGAATCGCAGACACAAAAATCCAGTTGCCATCATATTTAGGCATCTGGATTTTAATATAAGGAAGTTCGACTTAAAACGCCCGAGACTTTCCGTTTTTAAATTTTTATTAATGCTTTTGTGTTTGTACTTGCTGGCAGTCTTCACATTTGCCGTATATTTCCATTCGGTGGTGACTAACATCAAAACCTGTTACCTGCTCAGCCAACGACTCCACTTCATCCAAAGTTGGATAATGAAAATCAACAATCTTGCCACATGCGTCACAAATAATATGGTAGTGTTCGGTAGTATTGCAGTCAAATCGGCTTGAGGAATCTCCATAAGTAAGTTCACGAACAAGTCCTATCTCACGCAATACACGTAAGTTATTGTAGACTGTAGCAACACTCATATTTGGAAATTTTCCTTCTAAAGCCTTATAAATATCATCGGCCGTCGGGTGAATCGCCGAGTTAAGAAGATAGTCAAGAACGGCATGACGTTGTGGTGTAATTCGAACGCCAGAGTCTTTCAACGTATTAATGGCTTCATTTAGTTTATTTTCAGACACCGTCATGCACCTCACTTTCAATTGTATGGTAGAAACTAATAATATTCTTAGATTATAATCTTTATAATTAGTTTACCTGCTCATGCAGTATTCTGTCAATATAAGTATATTGGAACTTTAAAGTTATTATAACCTGAAAAGAAAAAACGAACGATTCCAATATTTGAAAAGCGCTCGTTTTTATATAGATTAGATATCTGCTTTTAATGGTATTTCTTTTCCATTCAGGCTTTGATTAACATACCTGGCGGCGACAAATAAAAAGTCAGATAAACGGTTTAAATACGATACAACCAGTGGATTAACAGCTTCATCGCCCATTCCAACAGCTGTACGCTCCGCCCTTCTTGCCACAGTTCTAGCTGTGTGTAATGCACTGGATGCACTATGTCCCGACGGTAAAATAAAGTTTCGTAACGGCTCAAGGGTTTTATCCCATTCATCAATCTGATCTTCAAGCTCCTGAATGTGCTCTTTTTTCAATTTCCAGGTTACTTCCTTATCCTTAGGTGTCGCAAGCTCTGCCCCAACATGAAATAAAATTGTTTGGATCCGATGCATTTTATCCAAAAACATGTCTTTTTCTGACCAATCCTCTTTATCAAGAAAGCTCAATGCCAACCCAATCATCGAGTTCGTCTCATCACATGTTCCGTATGCCTCGACGCGTAAATCATCTTTTGGTACACGCTGGCCATAAATTAACGATGTTGTTCCCTTATCGCCTGATCTAGTATAAATTCGCATATTAATACCCCCTGGTTACATCAATTTTATTAACATAATCATTGCGATTACCCAGATATGTTTGAAGGTTTGTTTCAAAAATATCCAATGCACGAGTCTGGTAATGTGGTGATATGCCTGATAGATGCGGTGTCACTGTTACGTTTTCTTCTTCCCAAAACGGATGATTTTCTTGAAGTGGTTCTATTTCAAATACATCCAGCACAGCGTGAGCTATTTCCTCTTCTCGTACTGCTTTTAAAATGTCGTCACCACGAACAGCATCTCCCCGACCCATGTTTAAAAACACTGCATGGTTAGGCATCATTTGAAAATGTTCAAATGTAAAAAAGTCCTTCGTCTCCGATGTGCTCGGCAAAACAGATATTATAAAATCTGCTTCCGGCAATATTTCTTCCATTGATTCATTTGTAAAATTATAATCAAAATACTCTACTGGACTGCCGCTTCTGGAGATTCCATATGTTTTCATTTGAAATGCTTTCGCAAGTCGTGCTACTTCCTGTCCAATCGCACCTGTTCCGGCAATCATCATCGTTTTGCCGGTGATTTCCTTCATCCGGACTGATCTGTCCCATTTATTCTCTGCCTCGTTTTGTGTTAGCTGTTTACCTTGGCGGTACACTTGAAGCAACGAGAAAATGGCGTACTCTGCCATTGGTTTCTTGTGTATTCCTCTAGCGTTTGTAACAAGAATACCTTTTTCATGAATTGCTTTAAATGGCATTTCGTCCATTCCAGCAGAAATCACCATAATCCATTTCAACTGTGTTGCCTGGCTGATTAAATCCGTTGTAAGGTCTTCACCATACGTTAGTAAAATTTCTGCTTTGTCTAAATGTTGCTTAGCCTCATCCATATTCTTACAGAAAATGAACGTTTCATCTGGATATTTTTCGTTAAGTTTTGTTTTATGTTTGTCTGATAGTTTTGCTGAAGATAAAATCACCCAGCCCAATACCTCCTATGTCAGTCTACTTCTATAGTAAACGTTTTCTTTTAAAATTTCCATTTATGAAAATTTGTTTACTTGTACGGTATAGTATAATCATATCAAACTTAAGGGAACAATTTTTGATATAAAACAAATCATCCCTGATTTTCTGGTCATGACTTTGATTTGAATTGCCATTTACTTGAGCAAAACCGGTGATTCCAGGTTTGACGTGCAGCCGTTGTGCCTGATATCTATTATAGTATTCGACAATTTCTATAATTTCGGGACTTGGTCCAACAAGACTCATATCTCCCTTAATTACATTATATAGTAGAGGGAGCCGATCAATATGATACTTTTTCAGCCACCTGCCAGTGTGAGTCACGTTTTGATATGGATCACGTATAAATTCAAACTGATCCGGAACACCACTATTCCATGATTTCGGAAATGGATGCGGTGGTAAGGAACGAATTACCTTGGATGGGTTTGTCAGCGTACGGAACTTTCTTATCAGAAAAGGACGATTGTCTTTTCCCATACGAACCTGTCGAAAAAATACTGGCCGACCATCTTTTTTTATAATCCGGTAACTTATTAGTAATAGCCATGGCCACAAAATAAGTATCAGTATGAGACTTCCCATTATATCAACAATACGTTTTACGATAAAAAACATATTAATATGCGTATAAGACACTGATTCAGATCGTACATTTTGATGTACCTCCATGGTAATACACCCCACTTTTATTTGTCGTCTCTACATTTTATTCTGCTAAGCGGGCTTGTATAACTATAGATGGAAAATGTAATATTAACTTTGGCTCATTACTAAATGGATTCTAGAGAAAAGTAAAACATTTAAATAAGAAAGCAGCCCATTCGGTATGGACTGCCTCTTCTGAATTATTTGTTTTCCCTGATAAACTCCAATGCTTTTTCAACATGGCCTTCAACTTTTACTTTACGATATTCCTTAAGAAGATTGCCTTCTTTATCAATGATGAACGTTGACCGTTCAATACCATAATTTTCTTTGCCAAAGTTTTTCTTCAGCTTCCAAACATCATAATCTTCAGCTACCTTATGATCTTCATCTGCCAATAATAAAAATGGAAGATTATGCTTATCGATAAATTTCTGGTGTTGTTCAACTGGATCAGGACTAACTCCTATGATAACTGCATCAAGCTCGCTAAAGCTCTCTTGTGCATCCCGAAAATCGCATGCTTCTGTTGTGCATCCTGGCGTCATATCTTTCGGATAAAAATAAAGCACAACATGTTTCCCTTTAAAGTCGGATAAGCTAACTTCTTTCCCGTCCTGGTTTGGTAATGTGAAATCTGGCGCTTGTTTGCCTATTTCTACACTCATTATTATATCCCTCCATAAATTTTCCGATTATCTCCACTATAGCATATCAGCCTAATCCTCTCTATTTTCCTGATTTGACTGTACCAGGCGCAGTACAAATGCAGTTGGAAGAATATAGCCAATAAGTGCCTGGATTAAAGCAATAAAACGTCCTATGCCAATTGGAGTAATATCACCATACCCGATAGTAAGTAATGTTACTCCACTAAAATAAATCGAATGAATGGCAGAACCGATGATACTTACTTTTCTTAGCTCTCCATTCTCAACTAGCAAAATATTGTTAATAGATAAAATAAAATAGATAAGGCCAAACCCGATTATCACGATAAGATAAATAATTAACAACGTGTAAAAAATCTCAGCAGAAAATCGACTTTCCCGCATCTGCATGTTCACCCGCAGCTTTCCTCCACGAATAAAGTCCACAAGACTAGCCAGTAAAATGATACATATACCTATTATAATAATCCATAGAAACAACCCCATAATATCCCCCGCTCTACGATATACATATGCTTATCCATCTGTTCAATTGTCATTTATTTTTCGGGATTAGTACGGTAGGATATAAATAGGTTGGTGAAGGGGGTTGTTTTCTATGGAAAAAATATATTTAGTTGAGGATGATCCAAAAATAGCTAGTTTATTAAAAGATTATCTGGAAAAATACGAGTATGCTGTTACGATTGCACAATCATTTGATAAAATTACAGATGAATTTAAAGCCGTGGATCCACACCTTATACTACTGGATATCAACTTGCCTCGCTATGACGGCTTTTACTGGTGCAGACAAATTCGCAGTATCTCTAATTGCCCCATTATATTTGTTTCTGCACGGGACAGTGGAATGGATCAGGTAATGGCAATTGAAAATGGCGGCGATGATTACATAACCAAACCATTTAATTTTGATGTCGTTCAGGCAAAAGTTAAAGGAATAATCCGGCGAATATACGGTGAATATGCGGTTACAAGAAAATCAGAATTAATTGACTTGAAGGGTCTTCACATCCATTTGACTGCAATGGAAGTCAAATTCAAAGGGGAAACTGCATTCCTCACAAAAAATGAATTTATGTTACTAAAAATGTTTGCCGAGCACCTGAATGACGTGCTGTCACGAATCAATCTGCTGGAAATACTTTGGGATAACGAAAACTTCGTTGATGATAACACATTGTCGGTAAACATAACGCGCTTACGTAAAAAGTTAGAAGATATCGGCGTGTATAATAGTATTCAAACAGTAAGAGGTGCAGGTTATAAAATGGTGGATACGTGGAGTGAGCAATAATGAAGGATTTTTTAAAAGACAGTCAGTCAGGCATATTATTTTTTTACTCGCAAGTCTTGCTCATCATAGTTACTGCACAATTAGCAGCAAATAACGCAGGTTCTCCTATGGATTTTGGGGTATTGTTCTATTTGTTTCTGTTACCAACATGTTTCCTGATTATTTTTTTACTATTTCGTTACTACAAACTGCGAGCATTTTATACGAATCAAAATAATTCTTGGTTACCAGATCCACCAAACCGTCTACTTGAACAAGTTAAGAAACAGCAGGAAAATCAGCACACAGAGTTCCAGCAGCAAATCAATGAACTCGAGCAGCAGAAACAACTGGAATTCACCTTCGTGCAGCAATGGGTTCATCAAATGAAGACACCCGTTTCTGTAATGCATTTAACGATGCAAAAGGAGCGTATAGAGTTGCCAGAGGATTTCTCTCACAGTATGCAGGAGGAAATTGAACGGCTGCAACAGGGGCTGGACCTTGCATTACATCAATCAAGACTGCAGAAATTTGACAGAGATTTTCATGTACAGAAAGTATCGCTTAAAAGCCTTGTAAAAGACTCGATTCAGGAGTTTAAATCAAGCTTTATCCGTAATCAGGTTTTCCCTTCATTGGACATCGATGAGAATATCATCATTGCAACAGATCCAAAGTGGTTACGCTTCGTTCTTAATCAAATAATTGCTAATGCTATTAAGTATTCAAGACCTGAATCTGATAAAATATATTTTACAACAAAGCAGTCTTATAAATCAGTTGCTATCCAGATAACAGATACGGGTTACGGAATACCATCTCAGGATCTCACACGTGTTTTCGAACCTTTTTTTACGGGAGTAAACGGCCGCACATTCCGCGAATCAACGGGAATGGGACTGTATTTGTCAAAAGAAATCTGTAAAGAGCTTGGACACGAAATTGACATTCAAGCTGAACAAGACAAAGGAACAACCATTACGATAGTGTTTGAAATGAATCTTACAAAAATGTAAGGTTCTTTTTTCTAATGAAAGAAAAAAAGATATGAAACAAACACATCCTACTATAGACTATAAGGGGAACACGAATCAGGGAGGCAGTTTGACTATGTCTGTTTTAAATACTAATAACCTATCAAAAATATATGGCAATAAACGCGGTATACAATATGAGGCACTAAAGCAATTTCAACTCACCGTGAAAAGAGGAGAATTCCTAGGAATAATGGGTCCATCCGGAAGCGGTAAGACCACATTACTGAATCTTCTATCAACAATTGACAAACCAACTTTCGGAAAAATTGAAATAAATGGTAAAAACGTAACCTCTTTGCCAAAAAACAAACTAGCTGAATTCCGTCGAAATGAAATAGGTTTCATTTTTCAGGACTATAATCTATTGGACACCCTTACTATTGGTGAAAATATTTTACTACCACTGACTTTACAAGGAAGAAAAGTGAAAGAAATGGAGAGAAGGCTTGTTATCGTAACTAAACAATTAGGAATTGATACTTTAATAAATAAGCGGACATTCGAGGTTTCTGGTGGTCAGATGCAAAGAGCAGCTATAGCCCGGGCAATTGTTCATGAGCCAACGATAATTTTCGCTGATGAACCTACGGGAAACCTGGACTCTAAATCATCAGCAACAGTCATGGAGTCGATGAGTACATTGCAGCAAAGGAACAATACAACAACTGTAATGGTCACCCATGATCCTTATGCAGCAAGCTTCTGTGAGCGGGTTATTTTTATTAAAGATGGGAAATTGTATAACGAAATTCACAGGGGTGATAACCGGCAAACTTTTTTCCAGGATATTCTGAATGTGCAATCCTTGTTAGGGGGAAACAACGATGACTTTCAAACAATTCGCCCTTAATAACGTGAAACGTAATACACGGCAATACTTGAGTTATTTCCTTAGTTGCATGTTTGCCGTTACTGTTTTTTTCATGTATGCGGTAGTAATGTTCCACCCTGATATCTCCAATTATGAATTTCGTGATACGATGCAACGGGGAATCATAGTAAACGAAATTATTATATATGTATTTTCGTTTTTATTCGTGCTATATTCAACAGCGTCGTTTATTAAATCACGCAAGAAAGAATATGGTTTATTAACAACGCTTGGTATCAGTAAATCACAATTAAACCGGATGCTCGTATTGGAAAATACCATAATTGGCATTGCTTCAATTGTTGCAGGTTTGTTACTTGGCGCTTTATTAACAAAACTGTTTCTTATGGTCTTTTCTACTGTTCTAGGAATCGATCAAATCCTGCCATTCCATTTGTCATTAAAGGCGATAGGATTAACCGCACTTTCATTCTTCTTCATGTTTGAAGTAAACTCGTTTGCTGTAGTCTGGACATTACGGACAAATTCAGTAATGGAAGTATTTCGTGGTGCCAAGTCACCAAAAAAAGCACTCAAATTCTCGTGGATACTAAGTACGTTGTCTATTGCTGCTATCGGAGTGGCTTATTATTTGGCATTTACGGCTGATTTCATGTCTGTTTTTTACCGGATGGTTCCTATATTGGTACTTATTATTCCGGGAACTTATTTTCTTTTCACCCAGTTCAGCATTGCCTTTACCAATCAATTAAAGCGCAGAAAGGGCTTTTATTACAAAGGGTTGAATTTACTGACCGTATCAGATTTAACATTTAAGCTTCGGGATAATGCCAGGTTATTATTTCTTGTTACCATATTGAGTGCCATTGCCTTTACATCATCCGGAGTACTGTATGGGTTGTTTCAGAGTGCTGAAGTTGAGTCAGAGCGTTTTTTACCACAGGATGTTTCACTAATTGGTAAAGGGAAAAACAATGCCAATGCATTTCAAGAGGAAGTTAATAATGTTAAGAATGAGTTCGATGCTAAAAATATTTCATATAAAACATTAATGGTAAAGTCAACACAGGTACAAGTATCTTCTAATGAAGAGAACTGGAATGAAACATGGTTAATGCTTTACTCGTATTCTGATTATAAAGAAGCAATGAGTTTACAGGGAAAAGATGTGCCTTTTTCAATTAACAATAATGAAGTATTTATACTGTTACCAGATATAATAGCACCGGATTACGCAGACATTCCTGACAGTTTTTCACTTAGATCTGAAAATGAACAAGCTGACTTTTCGGTTAAAACAACAGAATCTCAAGTAAATGGAAATATCTATACAACATATTCTGCTGTCGTTTCAGATTCAGTATTTAATCAGTTTTTGGAAGTAGCCAGCAGTAATGAAATTTATTATAATTCTATGATGAACATCCCAAACTGGACGAGCCACACAGAAACAATCACTCAAACACTCGGATATGTTGATAGAGAAATTGTTTATCCTGACTCGCAGGCAGATTTCTATCTTACAATGAAAGAGGGTATGTCCTACCTGTTCTTTTTTGGTATATTTATAAGTGTTCTGTTCTTTTTAGCAGCTGGGTCTATTCTGTATTTTCGCATGTATCAGGATATTGATAACGACTTGCATCACTTTCACTCCTTATACCGCATTGGACTTACTGACCAGGAAATGAAGAAGATTGCAACGAAGCAGCTTGGGCTTTTATTTTTCATCCCGTTTTTAGTTGCGGCAATACATGCTGGTTTTGCTTTTAAAATCTTGCAGAACATATTGACATCATCCGTATTTTTGCCAAGTGGCATTATCATATCTATCTTTTTTGTTATTCATTTAATCAATTTTATTTTCATTCGAAATATTTACACTGCAAAGCTTAAAAAAGTAATGTAATTTAGGAGGCATCATATTATGGATAACTCAAAATCAAAAGAATTACACAATGAAGCGCTTGAACATATTGTTGGTGGTGTAAACTCACCATCCCGTGCTTACAAAGGTGTTGGCGGCGGCACTCCAGTTTACATGGAACATGCCAAAGGTGCACATTTCTGGGATGTGGATGACAACAGCTACATCGACTACTTAGCAGCGTATGGTCCTATTATTACCGGACATGCCCATCCGCATATTGCCGAAGCTATTTCTTGTGCTGCAACAAATGGTGTTCTATACGGTACGCCCACAAGACTTGAAAATCAATTTGCCAAAATGCTAAAATCTGCTATTCCATCACTAGAAAAAGTCCGTTTTGTCAATTCGGGAACTGAAGCAGTAATGACTACAATCCGTGTCGCCCGTGCGTATACAAATAGAAATAAGGTTATTAAATTCGCCGGCTGCTATCATGGTCACTTTGACTCAGTACTGGTTGAAGCAGGGTCTGGACCAGCGACATTAGGCACCCCTGATTCAGCAGGCATTCCAAAGGCTGTAGCTGAAGATGTCATTACTGTCCCCTTTAACAATCTTGATGCTTTCAAAGAAGCGATAGACCGTTGGGGTGACCAGATTGCTGCCGTATTAGTAGAACCAATAGTTGGTAACTTTGGAATTGTTGAGCCACACACAGGCTTCCTGCAGGCTATCAATGATATGACACATGATGCCGGTGCATTAGTAATTTACGATGAAGTAATTACAGCATTTCGATTTACCTACGGAAGTGCGCAACAGGTTTATGGAATTGAGCCTGATATGACTGCAATGGGTAAAATTATTGGCGGTGGATTGCCAATCGGTGCATATGGCGGCCGCCAGGATATAATGGAACAAGTTGCACCACTTGGTCCAGCATACCAAGCCGGTACAATGGCTGGTAATCCTGCATCCATGGCAGCAGGAATCGCTTGTCTGGAAATATTGCAGGAAGACGGTGTTTATGAAAAATTGGACCAACTAGGAGCACGACTGGAAACTGGAATATTGCAAAAGGCTTCGGAAGTAAATATCCCAATTTCTGTAAACAGATTATGTGGTGCATTAACCGTCTATTTTGGTGACGGTGAAATAACTAATTATGATCAGGCAAAAGCAAGTGATGGCGAGGCATTTGCTCAGTTCTTCAAGCTGATGCTTGATCAGGGTATTAATTTAGCCCCATCAAAATTCGAAGCATGGTTTCTAACTACCGAACACACTGAAGAAGATATCGACAAAACAATTGATGCTGTTGGACGTGCATTTCGTGTTATGGCTGGCTAGTAACTTAGATTTAATGAGACTGGGACATAACTAAAAATCTCTCCTTTAAACAAAAAAATTTAAATAGAGCCCTTCTTTTTAAGACAATCGAAACTCACAAAGAAAAAGTGGCATCAAGTAAATATTCTATTCAAGTGCCACTTTTTTCAGCTGGCGTTCGATTGTAGTTATAGATAATAGAAAAAGCTCCTCCACAATCAGATGTGAAGGAGCTTCTCTCTAAATTACGTTCCCATATATTCATGATCATCCAAGTTTTGAACCTGATACAAATTATAATAATTTCCTTTTCGCTTCATTAATTCAGCGTGCGATCCACTCTCCTGAATTTCACCGTTTTCGATAACGACAATTCGGTCAGCGTGGGTTATTGTTGCTAATCGGTGCGCCACAATAAATGTCGTACGATCGGATGCCAGTTTTTCGACAGCTTCCTGAATAGTGTGTTCACTTTCTAAATCAAGTGCGGAGGTCGCCTCATCAAAAATTAAGATAGGAGGGTTCTTTAAAAATACACGCGCAATTGCGATACGTTGTTTTTGGCCGCCAGAAAGTTTAACACCTCGTTCGCCGACAAGTGTTTCATAGCCATGAACTAATCCTTCAATAAAATCATGAGCGTTGGCAGCCTTTGCTGCTGCAATAACCTCTTCATCAGTGGCATCAGGATTTCCCATCCGAATATTCATTGAAATAGATTCACTAAACAATGTATTATCTTGTAGAACCATTCCGATGTTATCACGTAATGACCTTGCCTTAACATCTCTGATATCAATACCATCAACTTTTATCGATCCATTTGTCACATCATAAAACCGTGGAATAAGGCTAATGAGGGTTGACTTACCTCCACCACTCATCCCTACAAATGCTATCGTCTCACCTTGTCTAACATTTAGTGAAACATTTCGTAATACTTCCTCTTCCTCTTCTTCATACTGGAACGAGGCATTCTCGATATCAATTTTTCCATCAACACGACCAAGTTGCTTAGCATTTTCCTTATCGACAATATCATATTTTTCATTCATCAGCTCGAAAACACGGTCAATGGAAGCAATCGACTGCGTCAGAACAGTTGAGGAACTAACAAGTCGGCGTAATGGGCTATACACTCTTTCCATATATCCAACAAACGCAACCATTGTCCCCAGTGTCAGACTGCCGCTAATCACCTGATAACCGGCGAATGCAATTACTAATAATGGTGCAAGATCAGTTATCGTGTTCATTACTGCAAAAGTTTTTGCATTCCAGTCTGTATGATTTAATGCTTTTTGTAAGAAGTTATCATTTCTGGAATCAAACTGATCTTGTTCATATTCTTCTAGTGCAAAACTTCGCGTAACTGGAATACCTTGTACGCGCTCATGTAAATGACCCTGGACTTCAGCAAGCGACTGTGAACGATCACGTGTTAGACGCCTTAGTTTTCCATAAAAGTACTTAACGGAGAATCCATATAATGGGAATAACATAATCGATACAAGTGTTAGCCAAACATTCATCGTTAACATAATTATAATTGCAATTAAAATTGTAATCATATCCAGCCAAATATTCATTAAGCCAGTAATCACGAAAGTTTTTGTTTGTTCGACATCATGTATTACCCGGGAAATGATTTCCCCGGTTTTTGTCTTAGAATAGAACCGAAGACTTAGCTTTTGAATGTGGTCAAACAGCTTATCCCTTATGTCATAAAGGATTGTATTCCCTATCCATTGAGCCAAATATTGTCGAATGTATTCAATTGGGGGACGTAAAACGAGAAATATTACAAAAGCTCCACCCATTAACCAGAAAAGATCATTGAGTTTAGCAGCATCTGTCATATCTTCTGCATTAATAATATCATCAATGACATATTTTAAAATTAATGGCATTAACAATGGAATACCGAATTTAACGATACCTATAAGTACCGTCCAAAGTATTTTCCATTTATAGGGTTTAACAAACTGTAAATATTCTTTAGTACTACTCATATCCTTCGCTTCCTTATTTGTTTAAGACTTGAATTTGGAAGGCCCTGCTATCTTATTATAACAAAGGCATTCTTAACACATCCTGCATTATAAGACTTTACTGATACGAATTCAATTAATCGGTTTATCACCGATATGTCAAATACCGTTCATACCACTGATCGATAAAATCTGGAGAAAAAGGACCTTTCCGCTGTCTGACCCAGTGCAGTAAATATTCGAGGTTATTGTGTAAAATGCGGTCCAGAACAACAGAATAATTCATTTCTTGCCTATGTTCTTCGTACTCATCTTCATCGAGCAAATTATAAGTCATATCAGGGTAAACTTTCACATCTAAATCATAATCAATGTACTTTAAAGCCTCATTATCATACACAAAAGGAGAACTAATATTACAATAATAGTGTATCCCGTCATTCCGGAGCATACCTATAATATTAAACCAATATTTTGAATGAAAATAAGATATAGCTGGTTCACGTGTTATCCAAGTCCTGCCGTCGCTTTCTTGAACCAACGTTTTATCATTTGCTCCGATTACAATCAACTCTGTACCCTTTAAAACAAGACTGTTTTCCCACACACGATGAAGTTGTCCATTATGTTTGTAGCTTTGTATCTCTATCGTAGACCCTGCTCTTGGACCGGACATTCTATCTCTCCTTCTAGTCACATCTCATTATCCTTTTATTATAATGCCAAGAAAAGTATAGATAAAGCGATAGAGCATACGCATATCAGATAAATAATTGCACTTATGCAGTACTTTCTTAACTGTCAAAGAAAAAAGAGCTCCCTGAGGCAGGAAGCTCTTTTGTGTCTAAAAATCGGGGGTTGGTACGTTATTTTTTCTTTTGCTTAGATTGTTGGTTCTGCTTTCTAACTTCTTGAGCATTTGTTTCAGATGCAAATTCAGTACCGTACTGACCTTGCCCTTGTGCTGCTTGTTGGTTTTGTTGTTTTACTTTTTGAACGTTTGTTCCAGCAGCTGATTTGTTAGGTTGTTGTTGCTTAGCCATCAGTATCACCTCCGCATCAATTAATTTCTCCATTATATAAATTGTTATCCATAATAACAGGAGTTAAAATTAACTTTTACTGGGATAAAATGCCAATATGGTATAAGGAATGATTTTTTACATATATTAATTAGGACAAGTATTGGTTAACGGAGGTTTTACAGATGGACACACCAAGAGACTTCGCTGAATTATCAATGATAAGCAAATCACAGTGGAATAATAATGAATTGGATTATTTTCAGCATGCTCTCTCACAGCTTTTACCATATGTGAATTCAGAGGGACTGTCTATATTACAGGAAATAAATGACGAAATGCATAGAAGAGGTTAATTGTTTTACTATGTGACGATTTCGCCCGGTCTGATGATGGCGGAGTGCCTTAATCGTTCCAGCAGAATACCTCGCTAGGTTTGTTAAAATGCTCCAATTTCATAAGTAAAGCTGCCACATACGATGGCAGCTCATTCTTCTCGCATATACTTCATCATCTTTTGATGAGAAACCGGGAATGGATAGTCATTTAACTCGTCAGAATCAACCAATTTAATCCTACTGTCAGTAACCTGAACACTATCTGTTGTTGCCTCGTAAACATCGAGTTGCCATATAAGATGAGAAAAAACGTGTCTTAATTTCCCTTTTTTAGTTCCTAAAGTAACCTGAACACCATATTCCATATCTATCCAGCTTTCAATATGATCCATCCCAATTTCCTCTATAGGCGCCATTGGAAATTGCCACATATTAGCAAGGAGACCTGTTTCAGAACGTTTTTCAATCAGATATTGATTCTTTTCATTCCGAATTAATAATGCCACATACGGAATAGTCTTTTGCTTTTTAGCCTTTGATTTTATTGGTAAATCCTGTTCAATACCTTCGTCAAATGCCCTGCATTGATCTTGGACGGGACATAGCATGCACATAGGTGATTTTGGTGTACACACTAAGGCACCAAGTTCCATTATACCTTGGTTAAATGACGAAGGATCTTCATTTGAAATCAATTCCCTTGTTAAATTCTCAAATCCCTTTTTCACTTTAGGCTGTGCAATATCATCTTCTACTTTTAAAACTCGTGATAATACACGCATCACATTTCCGTCAACAGCCGGCTCTGGCTGGTTGAATGCAATTGATAAAATAGCCCCTTTGGTATATGGGCCAATTCCTTTTAAAGCACCCAATTCTTTTGGATTAGCTGGGACTGTACTTTCGTATTCGGAAACAACTTCGCGAACAGCGTTTTGTAAATTACGTGCACGGGAATAATATCCGAGACCTTCCCATGTTTTTAAAACATCTTGTTGGTCAGCATCTGCTAAATCTTGTAAAGTTGGATACTTTGTAATAAATCGTTGAAAATAAGGGATAACTGTATCAACTTTAGTTTGCTGCAGCATTATTTCAGAGACCCACACTTTATATGGATCCTGATCTTTGCGCCATGGGAGATCACGTTTGTTGGCTTGATACCAATCAATTAAATTATCCTGAAATTTATAAATGTCGAAATTCTGTAATTTCTTATCAATCATACCTTTGCATCCTTTATGTTATAATTATTTAGTGAAAAGTTTTTTCGACAAGTGACAGGCACGACCCGAAATTTGTCGAATTATTTTGTCTTAGGAGGGCCTGGTATTATGGATACTGGTACCCATATTGCAATGGGCGTTGCACTTGGCGGTCTAGCGACGTTAGATCCTGCCGTGCAAAATGATCCTGCATTGTTTAATGCCATACTTGTCGGCACTATTGTAGGTTCCCATGCCCCAGATTTTGATACTGTCTTAAAATTAAAAAATAACGCCGTTTATATCCGTCACCATCGTGGCGCAACTCACTCTATCCCAGCTGTATTAATGTGGGGAGTGTTAATTGCTGGTATTATCCATGCAGTTGTTCCAAGTGTTAACTTCGTACATTTATGGGCATGGACTGCTCTAGCAGTTGTCATTCACGTCCTTGTCGATATTCCGAACGCCTACGGGACACAAGCATATCGTCCATTCACTGATAAGTGGGTTGCAAAAGGCTTTATTAACACATTTGACCCTTATATTTTCTTACTTCACATAGGAGGAATTGTCGCTTGGCTGCTTGGTGCCAATCCCGCGTTCACCATGTCAGTCATTTATGCGGTAATTTTACTATACTATATTAAACGTTATATAGATAAAAAAGATATTGTTAAAAAAATCCATGATCATTTTCCGGATACAGAAGAAATCGCAACATCGCCTACCATAAAACAAAATGAGTGGCGTGTTGCAATTACAACAACAAACAAATTTTATGTAGGTTCCGTAGTACACGGACATATTGAAATTCTGGAAGAGTTTGAGAAAGTTCAATTACCAAATAATAAAATAATGAATTTAGCTAAAAAAGATAAAAACATCTCAGCCTTTTTATCATTCTCACCTGTTTACCGGTGGGAAATTAATGACTACGATGATTTTACTGAAGTTCGGTTTATAGATTTGAGATATCGTTCCAATGAGCATTATCCGTTCGTGGCTGTCGTACAAATAGACGACAATATGCGAATAATGACCTCCTATACAGGATGGATTTTCTCCGAACAGAAATTGCAGAGTAAATTAGATGTAGAAAATAATCCAATTTAAACAACAGCACGGATGGTTACCTCCGCGCTGTTGTTTTCTTTTACTCCACTTTATCGCCTAAAAGTGAAATTGGAATGGCTTCTTCTTTCTCATACGTTTCATTTAATAAATTTACTCGATGTCCCCATGCAAACACACCATTTATATAATTAATTTTAAATTTATGACCAGGATCACCATTCAACTGATGTATATCTGTAGCTTTAAAGTCTTCTGGGTTAAGCATATAAGCCATCGCAACCTGTAACTTTCGCTCATAGATTGCCACTTCACTTATATTACCAAGCTGTTCAGCCTTTTGTGCTTTTTCCTTAAACTTTCCTATTTCCTCCCGCAATTGTTCAAGCGAGTAATCACTATATCGCACATCCATTTTTGTATACTCCTTTCCTATCAGTTTACATTTTACCAACAGTTTAGGAAAATGGAAATAATGATACTCACTTTTACTAGGAGGATACGATATGCCAACTGTTGCAATTACAGGAGCAGGAAGTGGTCTAGGACGTGCTCTTGCATTAAAATATGCCAGCAATAATTATAAAGTATTTTTATTGGGAAGGACCGATACAAAACTACATATGGTTCAAAATAACATCCTGAAAAATGGCGGACAAGCTGAGGTTATACTTTGTGATGTACAGGAACCAGCATCAGTGAGTATAGCTTTTCAACAAATAGGTGAACTAAATGTCTTTATCAATAATGCAGGGATTGGAATTTTTGGTCAGGTTGAGGATTATTCAATCGATGATATCGAAACGACATTAGACACAAATGTTAAAGGAACAATTTTGACAGTACAATCTGCTCTTCCGCAAATTCGTGCTAGTAACGGTCGGATACTAACGATTATTTCTACCGCTGGTCTCCGAGGAAAAGTTAATGAGTCAATTTATTGTGCGAGTAAGTTTGCCGTTAAAGGTTTTACAGAAAGCCTGCAAAAAGAATGGGAAAATACCTCCATTTCTATTACAGCGGTGTACATGGGAGGTATGAATACTCCATTTTGGGATAATTCAACACACGTTGCCGATGCAAAAGGGTTAAAAGGACCTGAAGAAGTTGCTGCCCAAATTTTCAGGGAAGATGATGGCAGGAAAGAAATATTAATTGATGAATAACACCATCATTTACTTGGACTGGGGGGAATTAATGGAAAAACCCCCTTCCTTTACTCATCAAGCGAATCATCTAAGAAGGTATCAATCAAATCGATAGTAAAACCTTTTCGGTATAATGCTTCTTTCATTTTATTACGTAACTCATATCCGTCAAACTTTTGTTTGTGTTTACGAAGAAGCTTTTCACCTTGTTTCACTATTGCATCCCATTCAGCATCGTCATTTTTTTCTTCTTGCACCTCTGCCAGGACATCCTTAATCACATCCTGTGTGAACCCTTTTTGCATTAATGTTGCTTGCAGTTGCTGCACTTGTTGCTTAAATGAATTGCTTTTGTTTGTATTCAGTTTTTTCTCAACCCATTTGGATGCTTTGGCATACTGCTGCTCATAGGTAAACAATTCAACAGCTTCACTGGCAAGTAATTTTGAGACACCTTTATCCAGTAATTCTTTTTTTACAAGCATCGGTCCCTTGCTTGCTGTTTGAATTCTTGTGCGGACAAATGCATCAGCAAACTGCTTATCGTCTATTAAGCCCTCATCCAGAAGCTTATCCATAATCTTGGTAATATGCTCTTCATCAACTTCTTTTTTAACTAGATAATCATAAATTTCTTTTTTTGTCCGCATTCGGTAGCTTAAAAAGTTTATTGCAAGGGTATATGATTTATGTAATGTATCTTTTTGGATAAGTGTAGTGATCGTCGCATTGTCTAATTCAAGGTCTTTGCGAAGATTATGTTCGATTAATACTGCTTCATCTACACTAAAGCCGTACTTTTCTCCATGACCCTCATCCAGAAAGATATTAAACCGATTCTTACGTTTCTTTTGTGTAGTGATCCGGGTTATTTTTGTCAATGTTTCTCACCCCCTTTCCCTATAATAACATGATTTATTTGCCTGGACACTACTGTAAGAATCGGAATACTAAAAGCTTTAAAATAGAATAAACTATAGTGAAAGTGATTATTTAATGGAGTGATAAAATGAATATATTAATTACTGGTGGAACCGGTTTTGTTGGCAGCAAACTTACAAACTCATTGAACGAGAAAGATCACTACGTCTACATACTCACGCGCTCTCCTGAAAAACACACAAACAGCGAAAAAACTTCTTTTATTGGTTATGATTATCCGGTTGAAAAGCTTCCTGCAATTCATGGTGTTATTAATCTTGCCGGTGATTCCTTATTTGGTTACTGGACCAAAAAGAAAAAGGATACTATTATTACCAGTCGCATTAAAACGACACAGAAACTGATTAATATGATAAAGAAAATGGATAAAAAGCCTGACGTATTTATAACCGGTTCTGCGATCGGGTATTATGGAACATCAGGAGATTTAATTTTCACAGAAAATACGACAGAGCCGGGAAATGATTTTTTAGCAAGAGTGGCAGTTGACTGGGAAAAAACTGCAAAACAGGCTGAACTACTGGACATTCGAACGGTATACGCACGATTTGGCGTCGTTTTAGGTAAGGAAGGTGCTCTCCCTTATATGAAGCTTCCAATTAAAATGTTTGCTGGCGGAAAAATAGGTGATGGAGAGCAATGGGTATCATGGGTTCATATCGAGGATGCTGTAAAGCTAATTCAATTTTGCTTATTTAATACGCATATAAGTGGAGCTGTCAACATCACTGCTCCTTATCCGAAACGAAATAAAGATTTCACTAAAGTATTGGCAAAAGTTCTTAAACGTCCATATTGGTTCACTACTCCATCTCCCTTAATGCGGACAGTCATTGGGGAAATGAGCCACTTGATTACAAAAGGACAATTTGTTTTACCTCAGCAAGCAAAAGATAATAATTATCAATTTTCGTATCCCTACCTAGAGGAAGCATTACGAGAGACAGAACGTGAATAGGTTGATATGTATATATTTGTTTATTGTGGATAATCCTAAAACCAAAGCGTAAGCGAGGGGGTTGTCTATGAAAGGTAAGCCAAGAGACCAGCGTGAAAAGTTTTTGTCCAAAACACAGGAAGTATTGTATCAGAAGGAGTTTAAGCAGGCTGACAAAGTACATAGTCAGTTAACTCAGAGAAGAAACCAAAGATGATCCTTTGGTTTCTTTTTTATTTGGTTCCTTGCGTATGTGATATTCACAATTTATATAAGATGCTGCGATTATAATAGTTAGTGTGGGTCTCAAACCATGAAACTTGAATATACTTAATTTTCGTGGACTAACCACGAACCTCCTATGGAACACTGGCTGAGATGATCATATCCTGTGACTAACGCCGATACTAGAACGTCCTGTTTGTCTAAAGTACAGCATGAAGATTCCACGTACTGAGCGCCTTATGCTCGCAAGGTACAGTGATTCTCACACAATAATACTGTTTTGCTAGATAAAACCTATTACTATTTATCCACAAATTTAATAACAGTGTTAATAACTCTGTAAAACCCCTCCACAAATATACCACTTATTCACAATATAGTTGTGCATAAGATATTATCCTCCTGTTTATATTGTGGATATTCTGCTGAGACGTTGTGTGTAAGTTCACTTTCATGTTAATAACCTTGTGTATAATTATTTTCTTTTAATATGAACCTTTTCACGTCATAATTCGTATAAGGACTATTAACAATGAATGGAGTGAAATTAAATGGAAGAAGTAGCATTAATAGATATATTTAGCGAAATCAATTGGGCCATTATTGCACCAATAATTGTTATTCAGGGAATTTTACTTATTATTTCTGTAATTGATTTAATAAGAATCGAAAAAACAAACGGGCCAAAATGGCTGTGGTTCATTATTGTTATTTTCATTAACATAATTGGACCAATTATCTATTTTATTTTCGGGAGGAGACAGGATTAAATGGCGTTGCTTACGGTTAATAATTTAACCAAGAATTATGGCGGCAAATCTGCAGTTAAAAAGATAAATTTTCAATTTCAGCCTGGTAAATGTATTGCATTAATTGGACCAAATGGTGCAGGAAAAACAACTACATTACGCGTGTTATCGGGATTAATCAAACCTACCAGTGGATCGGTTACGTTTTCTGATATGAAACAAAATGATGACATTAGAAAATACATTGGCTACCTCCCACAATATCCAGTATTTTATGCATGGATGACCGGGAAAGAATTTCTCATCTATGTAGGTCGCCTTGCACATTTATCCAAAGAGGAAGCGAACAAGCGCACAGAAAAGCTTTTGGAACGTGTTGGTCTGACTGAAGCTAAGAATAGGCGAATCGGCAAATATTCTGGTGGAATGAAGCAACGCCTTGGCATAGCCCAAGCTATGATTCATCACCCAAAGCTTCTGATACTTGATGAGCCGGTATCATCATTGGACCCGATTGGGCGCAGGGAAGTTCTAATCCTAATGGAAGAGCTGAAAGAAGACATGACGATTTTATTTTCTACCCACATTCTCGGAGATGCGGATGAGGTTAGTGATGATCTTTTGCTTTTACATGAAGGACAAATTGTTGAATCTGGTTCCATGGAAGAACTTCGTCATAAGTATCAGACAGCTAAGATAGAACTGGGATTTGAGGACGATCTAGTAAACTATCAAACCAAAATAAATAACCTGCCATCCGTTGCAACCTGTTATATGGATCGGAACACAATTCACGTGACGGCATCAGATATTATAAATGCACGCAAAGAAATTCTCGCAGCTGCCTCGTTAGAAGAATGGCCAATAACATCTTTTGCCATTAACCGCGCGTCACTGGAAGACATGTTTATGAAGGCGGTGAACAACTAATGCAATGGATAACACTTTTCAAAAAAGAGCTTATCGAAAATATCCGGAATTTTAAATGGATATGGGTACCTTTAGTCATGATTTTAATCGCCACTATGGATCCGGTATCGAGCTATTACTTACCACAGATTATTGATGCTGTAGGCGGGATGCCTGAGGGAACTGAATTCCAGCTGCCCGACTTTTCCCCAAGTGACGTCATTATGATGAGTTTATCGCAAATAAGCAGTATTGGTGTACTTGTTATTGTACTTATGTCAATGGGGACAATAGCAGGTGAACGTAAAAGTGGGGTTTCTGAACTTGTTTTGGTTAAACCAGTATCTTATACAAATTATATTACGGCTAAGTGGGCTGCAGTATTATTATTAACGCTGACTGCTCTTTCATTAGGAATGCTTTCCAGCTGGTATTATGTGAATCTTCTGTTTGGTGAATTATCTTTTAGTGCACTTCTGCAAATTATTTTCTTTTATGGATTATGGCTTGCATTAGTTGTGTCCTTATCCATTTTTTACAACACACTATTAAAAATACCTGGTCTTGTAGCATTTCTTACAATTGCAACCATCCTGGTAATGAAACTGATAACAACTATCTTTTCACATCTTCTAGAATGGAGCCCTAATAATATCTCAGGATATATTAATAAAATGCTCGTATCTGGCAGTGTCCCATCTGAATTAACAGGTGCAGCAATTGTAACAATAGCAATGATTATCTTGTTAATAGCAGGGTCTATTTACACATTCAAGTCAAAGGAAATGGCAAATTAAAAATGAGACAGGGATATAACTAAAACATCCCACTTTAAAGCTGAATAATAGGATTTTTATATTCAATGGTTAGATTTAGTACGTAGTTGATATAAACTGCGAACTACTTTTTAAAAAGTTTGAGTTTTACTATACCGCTCCGGAAATACACTTCGCGCACCAAGGGCGGCTGATGAGCCTCCTTGCTCCTACGTCACTGCGTAGTCTCATCTAGACGCAAGCTCGACGAACACGACGTTCTAGTGTCGGCGTTGGCCACAGGACGTGGCCGTCTTTAGCCGACCCACAGGAGTCTACGTGTATTTCCTCCGCTGGTTTTTGTTCACTTTACCTGTTAATAAATCAATGTTTACTACGACATTGCATCTTAGTCACAGGGCATACTCCAACCTTTAACCAGAAATCTCTATCAGTGGAGGCAGAATACGCAGACTCCTCGAAAATAAAAACCAATTTTCTTCGTGCGATGTAATGCTGCCGAAGCTTTCCTTGTCCTATGGGAACAGCACGTTCCGAAGACCCCGGAAGAAGCGTTCTGTGCTTCTGAGGAGGCTGAGGTCGTGCCCATGGAAAGCGAAGTATTCTGCCGGAACGAATTCAAGCACTCAGCCATCATTAGAACAAATGAAAATTTTCACTAGTTCGCATTTTATATCTAATCTGCAACAAATAAATCCGAACTAATTCGAATCCTATTTCAAGACTTTCGAATCATAGTTCGGGTTTTACTTTGACTAAAACACCTTTGTCCCAGCCTCTCTATCTTACTTTTACAGTTGTAATCCTCCTTAAGAATAAAAAGGAAACACAATAAACTACGAATCCTAAGCCTAACATTTGATAAAAGAAAGCTAGATCAATATCTGAAAATAAGTTAATAAAGAAATCGACAATCCAGCCTTTAGCGATACTTATAAGCAATAAAACTACTAATACTCCTAAAAAGCTGCCGCCTCCTGCAAAGCCATATTTAAAGAATAATAGCCCCACCACAAACATGAGTGCAAGAAAGAAGAACATGACTGATGTATCAATGAGGATTCTTGTATACCATGTGTTATCCACAAAATACGCCAGATGAAGAAATGAAAATGTATCAATACCAGTTATTTCTGCAAATACTTTAACAATCTCCTGAAGAATACTAGCTGCTGTACCCATAAATAATGAGATAGACAGAAAAAATATCCCTAAGCTGACAAAAACGTTTTTACGAGTAGCCCCCATCTTTATGGAGAATGGCACTGATTCTTTCACCGTTAGGAACCCTAATATTCCACAATATATATACATCGGGCCTGTTAGACTAAGCGTCATCATTCCATCCTCTACATCCGTTAAAAAATAAGCGAATGCAAGTGATACTACCAAAATACTTAGTAAAATTGTCCAGAATATGAGAATTGAATAGCGAATATCAGTAATAAAGAAATAAAGTAAGCCTTTTAATTGTCTGCTCATTGTTAAGCTCCCTTCCTTTCCGTTAAATAAATCATAAGCTCCTGAATAGGAATGCCCTCTGCAGATAAGCCTGCTGTTTTTGCCTGTTCGATACTTCCATACACATAAGCTGTCATCATCCCGGCAAGATTCTTACTCTGAATTACTTCCTTATCTTTTACAAAGTCCTCAACATCCTGAATCGTTCCGGAAACAGCACATGTATTGTTACGCAATTCTTCTGCTTCTTCTTTTAATACTAAATTTCCATCCTGCAGAATAAGAACTTCCTCAAACATGAGGCTAACTTCATCAATAAGGTGTGTCGAAAATATTACTGTCCGTTTTTCAGTTTCATATTCTTCCAGTAAAATCTCATAAAACTTTTTGCGCGCCGCAGCATCGAGTCCAATGTATGGCTCATCGAAAATCGTAATCGGTGCTTTACTGGCCAGCCCAACTATTATCCCTAGAGATGATTCCATACCTTTTGATAAGGTTTTTACTTTGGCATTCAGATTTAGGTTATATTCAGCTATTAATTCATCAGCCAGCTCCTGATCCCATGTTGGATAAAAATAGGAGTAAATACGGAGTACATTTTTTACTTTTAAATCTTTTTTAAAGTTGTTTCCTTCTTTAATTAAACAAATCGATTCTGTTATGCGCTGGTTATCAAAGGGATGCTCACCATCTATTAGAATCTTTCCTTCAGATGCTAAGATCTGTCCTGATAGTATTTCCATGAAAGTTGTTTTTCCTGCCCCATTCCTTCCAAGTAATCCATAAATTTTAGGTTGATTAAGCTCGAATGAAATATTATCAAGCGCATTTGTATCCTTATATTTTTTAGATACATTTTTCACTTCAATCTTCATAACTATTATTCCCCTCTCTATTTACCATTTCCAATAACTCTTCCTTACTGATGTGCAATTTTCTTGCTTCATTTTTAAGAGGCAGCATGTAATTGTCGTAAAAAGTTTTCTTCCGTTTCTTAATTAAAATTGTCTTAGCATGTTCTGTTACAAACATCCCAACACCCCTTCGCTTAACTAAAATACCATCATGAACAAGTTCGTTTATACCTTTTGCAGCTGTTGCTGGATTGATTTGATAGTAGTTTGCAAATTCATTTGTGGAAGGCACCCGTTCACCTGGTTTAACTGATTCGTTGATGACTGAGTCTTCCAGCTGCTCTTTAATCTGAAGGAAAATAGGTTTACTTTCATCTAACTGATTTTTCATAAACAAGCCCCTTAGTTAATTGGTTAATTAGTTATGTAACTAACCATATAACTATACTGACCATTTGTCAATATTATTTTAGAAAATTTTTAGGAAACTAAGAGTGAATTGTGATTAAATCAGGGTTATTATACAAAAAAATAGGCCCTGCACATGTTAAATTGCAGAGCCTTATCAATCTTCTCCTATTTTTTTATCTTCTGTTTTTGGCAACCTACCAGCTTTATTAGCTGATTCCCTTAGTAAGTATTCCACATGACTATTAACGCTGCGAAATTCATCCTTCGCCCAGGATTGCAAAATATCATATAACTTCGGGTCTATTCGTAGTGGGAAATTCTTTTTTTTAGCCATAGAACCCCTCTTTTTTATTGATAAAGTGAACCTGTATTGATAACGGGCTGTGTACCATTATCTGCAACAATCGATACGAGCAGATTATTAATCATCGCCGCACGACGCTCCTCATCCAGTTCCACATTCCCTTCTCTCTCAATTCGTCCTATCGCATCCTGTACCATTCCGACTGCACCCTCTACGATTTGTTTTCGGGCTGCAATAATTGCACTTGCCTGCTGGCGCTGCAGCATTGCTTGCGCTATTTCAGTGGAGTATGCAAGGTGTGTTAAGCGTGTTTCAATGACTTCAACTCCTGCTACTGTCAAGCGTTCCTGAAGTTCTTTTGCCAGATGGCTTGATACTTCTTCCGCATTTCCACGTAATGTCGTTTCTTCATCGGTAAATGTATCGTATGGATACTTTGTTGCAACTGCCCTAATAGCGGTCTCGCTCTGAATTTCAACAAATTTTTCGTACCTGTCTACCTCAAATACTGCTTTTGCAGCGTCAACAACTTTAAATACAATAACTGCCGCAATTTCTATCGGGTTACCATTTACATCATTTACCTTCAACCGGGAACTATTAAAGTTTCGTACACGAAGCGAAATTGTTCGTCTGATTGAAAACGGGACCGTGATCACAATTCCCTCTTTTCGAATACTTCCCATGTATTTTCCGAGAAAAATTACTACTACTGACTGATTTGGCTGGATTAAGGTTAGGCCACTACCTAATACAACAGCAACAACTAGACAAATTGCGCCAATAACAAACAGTTCTTGAAAAAAACTGAGTACAGTGACGGCCAGTAGGACTGCGATAGTTAGAATACCAACATAACCATTCATCATCCATGCATCTTTTTCACGTAACATGTTAACACACCTTCCCCAAGATACTTGATCTTAATATAATATAATAATGATATCATAATTGTTTAATTTTGTAAATTTAACCAACCTTTAAGTTATCTGTTGGATTTTTTTCGGTGATAATAAGGTAGCTTTCACCATCAGAACTAATCGTAATATCGCCGAATACTGCGGTTGAATATATCGCAGCATTAACCTTTATCAAATTTTCTATTACACGTTCAACGGGATGACCATAGTCATTTTTCTCGCTGTACGTGAGAATTGCCAGTTCCGGGTTAACCTCTTCCAGAAAAGCCGTTGTGGTACTTGTGCCTGATCCATGATGTGCTACTTTAATTATTTCGGATTGCAGATTATACCTTTTAAGCAGTTTTTTCTCTTGTTCTTTTTCGACATCACCCATAAGTAAAAAGTCTGTTTCCTTAAAGCTGATTTTTAATGCAATTGATGATCCGTTATTATCTTTATTTCCAGTGTGAGTATTTAAGATTCTTACTTTGAATCGTGGATCAATTTGAATCAATGCGTTCTGCTTAGCAATTTCAACAGGAATACGTTGTTTCAATATCTGACTGATATACGTTGCATATGTCTTAGTAGAATGGATCTTTCCAGAATCAATAATCCTTTCTACTTCAAATGACTTCATGACGCGCGTCAAACCGCCAATATGATCGATATCAGGATGTGTAGCAATTAACAAATCAATTTTTTCAACATTATGTTCTTCAAGGAAGGCAACTACCTCTTTTCCTGACTCTGGTGGACCACCATCAATTAGAATATTTTTATCGGAAGGCGTTTGTACCAAAATACTATCTCCTTGGCCAACATCAATGAAGTGGACATCCAATTCGGTCTGTTCCCCGTGAACATTTTGATCAGAACCGGCTAAAACCAAGAACACCAACAACATGGTCAAAAAACTCACTCGTAAGTATCTCTGCATGATAGACATCCTTTATCAAATTTGGAATTTCTTTATAGTTTTCCACCGAATCAGTTGAAAAATACAAAGTCAGTGGGTCCAATTTTTGAGGTGACTATTTTGGTGCGGTGACTGCCATTTCCCAACTGGTTGAAGCTCTTCATATCTGGTTGAACATCCATGCCAATACGTAAAAAGCCGCTGACACCTAATGTCAGCGGCTTCCCATTGATAGTTGTTATTCACTTTTTACAACAACGATGTCACCATCTGTTACATCTACTTGAACAGCATTAACTGTTTCATCTTCTAAAATCAGATCTGTTAACTGATCTTCAATTTTATCTTGGATAACACGGCGTAATGGTCTTGCACCAAAGCGGCGATCATAGCCAAGTCGTGCTAATTCTCTTTTTGCATCATCAGTTACTGTGATCCTAATATCGTTCTCTTCAATTCTTTCTTCTAGTTCTGCAAGCATTAGATCAACAATTTCAATTAAATGATCCTCAGCTAATTCATTGAAGGTAACAATACCATCGAAACGGTTCAAGAATTCAGGTTTAAAGTAATCACTTAAGTTTTCAAGTGTTGAAACTGATTCATGTTCGTCTTTATTAAATCCGACATTAACTTCCTTCACACCAGTTCCAGCGTTACTTGTCATGATGATCACGGTGTCTTTAAAACTTACTGTTCGACCATGTGAATCCGTCAAATGACCATCTTCCATGATTTGCAGGAACATATTCTGTACATCAGGGTGTGCTTTCTCAACTTCATCCAGCAAGATGATTGAATATGGGTTGCGTCGAACACGTTCTGTTAGCTGCCCCGCTTCTTCATGACCTACATAACCTGGTGGTGATCCAATAATTTTAGACACTGCATGTTTCTCCATATACTCACTCATGTCAAGACGAATTAAGCTTTCACGGGAACCGAATAATTCTTCGGCGAGTGCTTTAGTCAACTCGGTTTTACCTACACCAGTTGGACCAACAAATAAGAATGATCCAATTGGACGATATTTAGATTTTAAACCTGCACGACTGCGACGAACTGCTTTAGCTACTTTATTAACTGCTTCCGGTTGTCCAATAACTTTTGTTCCGATATTTTCTGCGATATTTTTCATTTTTTCTTGCTCATCTGTTTGCAGTTTTGTTACAGGTATACCCGTTTTTTCTTCAATAATTAGTTGAATATCAGCAACATCAACATCAACAACCTGTTCGTCGTTTTTTGCTGTTTCCAGTTGCTTTTGCAATTGAATTTCCTGGTAGCGCAGGTTCGCTGCTCGTTCATAGTCTTCTTTTTCTGCAGCTTGTTCTTTTTCACTGACAACCTCGTCTATTTTTTGCTGAATGGAGTTGGAATCTTTCTCTGCATTTGAAAGATTTAAGCGTGAACCAACTTCATCCATAAGGTCGATAGCTTTATCTGGTAAGAAGCGGTCCTGGATATAGCGCTGTGATAATGTCACAAATGCCTTAACTGCCTCTTCAGAGTATTGAACTTCATGAAAGCTTTCGTAACGAGATTTTATTCCGTTTAGAATTTGAATTGCCTCATCTGCTGAAGGCTCTTTCACGATGATTGGCTGGAAACGACGTTCTAGTGCCGCATCCTTCTCAATTTTACGATATTCCTTTAATGTTGTAGCACCTATCAATTGCATTTCGCCTCTGGCTAATGCAGGCTTCAGAATATTTCCTGCATCCATCTGCGAGCTTTCTGCAGTGCCAGCTCCTACTAGTAAGTGAATCTCATCAACAAATAAGATTACATTTTTACGTGATTGCAACTCTTGAACCAGTTGCTTCATCCGTTCTTCAAATTGGCCACGAACGCCCGTATTCGCTACAAGTGAAGCTACATCCAACAGATAAATTTCTTTGTTCATAAGCTTAGCTGATACCTTTCCCTCAGCAATTTTAAGGGCTAGTCCTTCAGCAATAGCTGTTTTACCTACGCCAGGTTCCCCTATTAAAACAGGATTGTTCTTATTTCGACGATTTAACGTTTCAACAACTCGCTTCACTTCGTTGTCACGGCCAATAACAGGGTCGATTAAGCCAGCACGTGCTGCATCTGTTACATTCTTTCCAAGCTGATCTAATAATCCATCGCCATTACCTGCTTGCTGCTGTGTTTTGGTTCCGGTATAGCTTTGACCATTCCCTTGGAAAAATTTATCCGCAAAACTATCTTGATTATTTTGAGCTGATCCATAACCACCGCTCATTAATTGACCTTGTATTTCCTGAAAACATTCATTACAAACGTGCATATGCATTTTCTCATTGTTGATTTGCATGGCTACATTAATTGATGCTGGGTGAATACCACATTGTTGACACTTCATATGTCACTCCTCCTTGTGATTTCCATTTATTATAAAAAGGTTTGACTTTGACTATATTTGACCTTTAACTTCATTATACTCTGACCAATTTTGACTTTCAAGTGTTTGAGATTATTTTTTTTTTAAAACTTGGCATTTCGCCTAAAGGGATTAGTTTGGTTAGCATTAGAAATCATATAATAATTAGCCCCTGTTGTTGAAGAACCCATTTTAGTGGAATGAGTATCCGGTTTACTATTTTGGCGGATCCTCATTCCGCTATTTGTTATTTTTACCTCAAATTTGGCTGATTTTCTACTAATAACGGAACGAGGATCCGACTCATCCTTCTGAGAGCATCTTTTCTGCTGTTTAGCGGAATGAGGATTCACTCCGACTGATTATCGGACTTTCATCCCAGATTTCAATACTTCATTACCTCATTGTATTAAACCAATAATATTGTTATATCAATAAAACATAATCACGAAACGTTATGCATTTCCTACTCCTAACAAATGTGTTTTCTCCCCTAAAACAAAACTCGTTACCTTTCGCCAAGCTTTTATATAAATAAGCCTTGGCGGAACTCATGAAATAGGAAAGCAGTTAACCTTCTTATCCGTCTAACAAATTTCTATCATTATTTGGGTTTATCCAATAACCAATACTTTTAAACCCTCAAACTGTTATTAATCCTTTAAATTACATATAATAATCTTTACAATAAATATTAGTGCACTTATGCAGTAAGAAATACTCTTTATATGCTGATGTTTAGAAGTGGAGGATTTATAGTGCAGGACTTAAGATTAGAACGCAGAAAACAGAAAAAATCAAAAAAGCGGAAGAAACGAGTACTCTATTCACTTCTCTTCCTTATATTAATTATTATTGGGGTTTGTGGTTACTTGTTTCTTCAAACCTACAATGCTGCTAATAATGCCTATAATGGATTAGATCGTCCTGGGGGGAAATCCGAACTGCGAAACGATAAAGTTACAATCGGGGAGGATCCTATTTCAATTTTGTTGATGGGTATTGAAAACTATTCTTCTGGCGGGAAAAACGGACGTGCCGATACGCAGATAGTTGTTACACTCAATCCAGACACGAACAAGATGACAATGACATCGATCCCAAGAGATACCAGAGTTGAATTACCAGCAGAAGCTGTGGGACAGGAAAATGCAGGATTTCATAAAATTAATTCGGCATATACTTATGCCTCCCTTTCCGGGTACGGCGCACCAAAATTAACGGTCGAAACAGTGGAAAATCTGCTTGATATACCAATTGATGAGTATGCTGCAGTCGACTTCGAAGGTTTTCGTGATATTGTTAATGCACTTGGCGGTGTAACAGTAGACATTAAAAAAGGTTTTTGGGAGAAAAATATCTATAATAATGATAAGAGAATTTATTTTACGGAAGGTACCACAAAGCTAAGTGGCGAAGAGGCACTGGCTTTCGTCCGGATGCGAAAAAGGGCGGTTAATCGTACTTATTCTCGTGATGAAAGACAGCGCCAGTTTATAAAAGCAGCCATTAGCGAAGCAATATCAGTTGGAACTATTTTTAAAGTTGGAGAAATAACAGATATTCTAGGTGAGCATGTTAAAACCAGCTTAAAACCAGCTGAAATCTATGCTTTACAAAAGGAATATTCCTCAATGGATACCTCATCTATTGAAACATTTAAAATAGCGGGATCCAATCAAAGGATAAATGGGTTATCTTATTTCATTCCTTCTGATCAAGGCCTTGCCGACATATCCAGAAAATTAAAGAAGGAATTAGATCTATCTGGGAGTTCTGAAGAATAGTAAGCAGATTTTAAATACCTGAGCTCCTTAAAGCATTTATGCTTTTTAAACAACTAACTAAAAAACCCAACTGCTCTACCTTGAGCAATTGGGTTTTTTAGTTATTTTTTAATACTTTCCTTCTTACGTAACTCTATTCTTCTAATTTTTCCAGAGGTAGTTTTCGGTAATTCTTCAATAAAGTCTATTTGTCTTGGATATTTATATGGTGCTGTTAATTTTTTTACATGATCCTGAAGTTCCTTTACCAGACCGGGACTGTTTGGATCAACACCTTCTTGGAGTACAATAAACGCTTTAACCACATTGCCGCGAATTTCATCTGGGCTTGCTACAACTGCACATTCCTGTACAGATGGGTGTTTAACCAGAGCATCTTCTACTTCGAAAGGTCCAATCGTGTAGCCGGAACTGATAATGATATCATCACTTCGACCTTCAAACCAAAAGTACCCTTCTCCATCTTTTGATGCCTGATCACCTGTCACATAGTAATTACCACGCTGTGACATTTTTGTTCGTTCCGAATCCTTATAATATTCACGGAACAGCGCAGGACAATCAAGCTTAACTGCGATATCACCAATTTCATTAGCCGGTAACGGTTCCCCATTTTCATCCACAATGTCTACATCATTGCCAGGGGTCGGCTTACCCATCGATCCTGGTTTTACTTTCATATCCTTCATAAAACCTAATAATAATGTATTTTCTGTTTGACCATAGCCATCACGAACGGTCACATTAAAATATTTTTGGAACGTATCGATAACTTCCCTGTTTAAAGGTTCTCCTGCTGAAACCGCACTGTGCATCGAAGGCAATTGGTAGTCTGTTAGATTATCCACTTTCGCCATCAGGCGATATTCAGTTGGCGTACAGCACAATACATTAATGTCATTATCCTGCAGGAGACTTAAGTATGTTTTTGGATCAAATTTACCATTATAAACAAACCCGGTTGCACCTGTACCTAATACAGATAAGAATGGACTCCATATCCATTTCTGCCAGCCTGGACCTGCTGTTGCCCACACTTTATCACCTTCGTTAATACACAACCAATTTTCGGCAGCTGTTTTCAGGTGAGCATATCCCCATCCGTGTGTATGTACAACTCCCTTTGGATTCCCGGTCGTACCTGATGTATATGGCAAAAATGCGATATCATTACTTTTGGTGTCAGCCATTTTCAAATGATCCAAAGCCTTTTCCTTCAATGAATCCAAGTCATGCCAGCCCTCAACTTGTTTCCCAACTGAAAACAATGCTAATTGATCATATTCTTTAATGTCTTTGTACTGATCAACAAATGGATAATAACTTACTACACCACTTACCTCACCGTGACTGACTCGGTATTGCAGATCTTTTGTTTTCAGCATCTCTGAACTCGGGATAATGATAATACCTGTTTTTAATGCTGCCAAGTATGTTTCATATGCTTCTATCATTCTAGGAATCATGATCAGGATTTTATCCCCTTTTTTCAAACCGTTTTCCAGGAAAGCGTTGCCAATTTTATTCACATTTTTTATTAATTGTTTATACGTAATCTCTTTTGAGTCACCCTTATCATCTTTCCAAATCAATGCCTTTTTAGACGGGTCTGTTGCAAAACGCTCCATTTCCATTACAATATTATAATCTTTCGGAGCTATTAAATCATCTCTGTTCATCTTATCAACTCCAATGCTTAGGATATTATTTTATTATAGCAAAGGTTTGGAATATTTTAAATTAAAACAAAGGTCGACACTTATCGACAAATTTTTCAAAAAACTATTCCAATATGGGGACTTTTGTATTACACTTACATCACATTTACATTATTACGTTAGTGGAGACTTATTCCATTAATTGCAAAGGGTGATACTATGGGGAATCAAAAAAGACCAAGTGTCTTATCGTCGTTATTTAACAAAAATATAAATCATACTGAGGAAAGCAATACAGACAAAAATCTGCAACAGCATTACTTTGCCTCTTTGGCGATGTATCACCCTGATCTAATTGTTGTCCTTTCGCCGAACGGTCAAATACTTTCCCAGAATCGGGGCAGTATAAATGAATTCTTAGGGTATTCTCCTGATGAATCAATAGACCATTCACTATCCTTAACTAAAAAATACTACCATCAATTACAAACAGCATTTTATCAATCATTAAAAGGTGAAACAAGCAGACACGACATTACGTTGTTAAATAAATACAAAAAAACCTTACATACTATGCTAACGTTTATTCCTATTAAACAACTAAATGGTAATGTTGAAGGTGTATATATAATTGTGCAGGATAACACGACACATCAGCAAACACTGGAGGCATTAGAATTAAATAAAAGCCATCTGGAACACGCCCAGCAGATTGCTGAAATTGGGAGCTGGGAATATGTGATTGACGAGGATAGAATCTTTTGTTCCGACTACACCTATGACATTTTTGGACTGGATAAGAGTCAAACTAATGTATCAATGGATACCCCATTTGAGTTTATGCACCCGGATGATTACGATGAGGCGAGTACCACGGTACAACAAGCAATTGAAAAAGGTACAAGTTATGTTTCTAAATTTCGAATTATTCACGGGGAGACCAAAGAAACACGGTACTTAAGAGTACAGGCTGAAGCAATGTGGAAAAATAACAAACCTTATAAACTTGTAGGGGTAGTAAGAGACTATACAACCCAAAAACGCTTGGAAACTCAGATGGATGAGTCCAAACGAAACACAAGAGAACTACTGGACCATTTATCAGTTGGCTTTTGGATGAAGGAATATAGTACAGGTAAAGTAGAGTATATTTCTAAGGGAGCAGAAGAAATTCTGGACTATCCTTTAGAAAAATTATACAATGATCCAAAGATCTGGCAAAATATGGTCCATACGTCTGACAAAGAAGAAGTAATGGAAAAACAAAACTTACTTACCAAAGGCAATTCACTTTCGTATAAGTATCGGATAAATTGTGGCGATGGAACTACTAAATGGGTTTATGACCAAACCTTACCCTGGTTTAATGACCAAGGGCAATTAACCCATTTATTTGGAATGCTTGCAGATGCTACGGGAGAAGTTGAGATGCAGGAACAGCTCAAACATTTTGCAACACATGACACGTTAACCGCTCTCCCTAATCAGCGCAGCTTGTATGAAAAGGTAGATAACTTATGTAAGGATGACCCTTCAAAAGAATTTGCCTTATTTTATCTTGACTTGGATCGCTTCCAGCTGATCAACGATTCGCTTGGTTATCAAATTGGTGATGAAGTCCTTAAGAAGGTTGCCAGCAGATTGTTATCGGCATTACCAGATGGAGGGTATCTTGCTCGTATCAGCAGTAATGACTTTATCGTTCTCTTTGAAAACTATCCGTCGAAGGAGTTTATTTTCAACCTGGCTGAACGAATTATCGAGTCGATTGAAGAACCAGTCACTGTTGATGAGTATGAAATGCATGTGACTACAAGTATTGGCATTAGCTTTTTTCCCGAGGATGGCGATAACAAGCTTAGTTTAATTGAAAGTGCTCATGCAGCCTTATTTCACGCTAAACAACTAGGTAAAAATAATTACCAGTTGTACTCATTCACACGGGATATTACGTCATATAAGAAATTTGTACTAGAAAAAGATATGCGTAAAGCCATTGAAAAAGGAGAATTTGAAATATATTATCAACCCCAAGTGGCGACGGAAACGGGTGTGATTCAAGGTGCAGAGGCATTAATCCGCTGGAATCACGAAGAATGGGGAATGGTGTCACCCGGAGAATTTATTCCATTAGCCGAAGAAAATCACCTTATCCATCAAATTGGTGATTGGGTAATTGAAAGTGTATGCAAGCAAATACGAATATGGAAAGATAAAGGCTATACTGTTCGTCCCATTTCAATCAATGTATCGCCAATCCGTTTCTTGAAAAAGGGATTGGTTGAATTTGTAGCGAAGCAGCTCTCCAAATATGATGTACCAGCTAAATACCTTGAACTTGAAATTACCGAAGGGTCCTTATTGAAGAGTGAAAAAAATGTAATAACTACTCTTGATGGTTTAAAAGAATTAGGAGTCAAAATCGCAATTGACGACTTTGGAACCGGTTTTGCATCACTGACGTATTTAAGAGAATTTAATGCAGATACAATTAAGATTGACCAGGTATTTGTCCAGAATATTACTGAAGAAAATAAAAAAGACACAGCCATTATTTCTTCCGTTTTACACTTGGCAAAAGGCATGGATATGAAGGTTATAGCTGAAGGTGTGGAGGAATATGAACAGCTTAATTTCCTGAAACAAAAAGAATGCGACGAAATACAGGGTTACTTATTTTCTAAACCCGTTGCATTGGATACATTTGAACAAATGCTTGAAACCGGTTATATTAAACCTACAAAACCAAAAGTAAATAAAAAGCCTGAGGATGAACGGAGAAGTTTTTACCGGTTGGAATTCCCTACACCGGCACTCGGAGAAATGACAATTATTGAAGTGAATGAGAAAAAGGTCAACCTTGGTTCCGCCCAGGTATTAGTTGAGGATATTGGCCTTGGTGGATTAAAAATACTTTCATCACTTAAGCTGCCTGTTAATTCGACAATCAAACTTACCTTCAATATTGAACTAATGGGTGAGGATTTCCAACTAAGTGGGTTATTAGTCTGGAAGGACGAAGCTAAACGGGATACATTCCATTATGGTATAGAGTTTAACATAAGCGAACATGAAGAAGATCGTTTGGCAGGTGTGATTAATAAAATGAGTGTTCTGCTCCGGCTGAATCACACAATACCTGACACAAACTTTATTAACCAAAACCCCTATACGTATATTCAAAAGAACAATACTTAATTTCATAGAGCTGTGAATGACAGCTCTATGCACTTTCTTTTATTTCCTATATACTGGACTCTACAAAACTATTGAAAAGGTGCCCTGGAACAATGATAAAATTAGCTAAACTACTACTTTTTTATACACTTGGAGTTTTCGGAATTATTTGTATAAGTATCTTCCCACAATTTTTCCAGTCATCAGGTTTGTCTGATCCACTAAGTTACTTCAGGGATCTTGGTACATTCCTCATTTACTTCGTTCAGCCGGAATCCTGGGTTTATAATATACCAAACTCACCAAGTGAATTCCCGCTGATTGGAACATTGTGGGAGCCTTTTGTATATTCGATGCAAATACTTGCTGGTGCTCTGCTGCTTGGTTTTGTGCTTGCCTTCGGATTTGCCCTTTTTACAAATTTCTTACCTAAAAGAATACTACATATTGTTAAGAGGCTGCTTGATTTCCTTGAATCTATTCCTGACATCGTCATAGCAGCTGTTCTGCAGATGATTGTTATCTATGTTAAACAAACATATGAAATTGAACTATTCCAGGTTGCGACCTATCTGGATGATAAAGCATATGCTGGACCCATTGTGACATTAGCTATTTTACCAATGGTCTCCTTATTCAAGATTCTGCTGTTGATGATTGAAGAGGAATTCACGAAGGATTACGTTATATTCCTAAAAAGCAAAGGGATCAAGAAATTCAGTGTGCTTGTCCGGCACATATTAAAGAATATTCTTCCAACAACGTTCTATCACACAAAAATAATACTTTGGGCAACACTTTCAAGTCAGTTTATTATCGAGCGCATTTTTAATGTACACGGATTCAGCTTCTTCATAATTGAAAGTTTCACACCGATGACAATTGCTGTATCACTAATATTGCTATTTACGCCTTTCTTTTTAATCTTCCAGCTGGTCGATTTATGGACAGGGCGGGATATATCTATTACTGGGGACGAGGCACCTCCCAGAAGGGGATTATCTTTATTCTCTGTCAAAGAATTGCTTGTGCGATTCCGTAATATCAAATGGAGAGGATTTGGATTCCGGCCATGGAAACCAGTGCTTGCTCCATTCATGGTATTTTTCAGGCACATGAAGAACTGGAAATTTGCGATAGGGAGCCTATTTTTCATTGTCATAATCAGTTACAGTGCATTTTATTCTATAACGACCGATAATCACATTGATAAAGCCAGAATAGTATACGAAGCAGATGGTGCTACAATAAAAAGTACGCCACCGCACCCACCACCAGATCCTTTTTTACTGGGATCTGATAGCTTGGGATTCAGTATCTCGGATATGCTGGTTATCGGAGCCAAATATACATTAATCTTCGCCCTAATCATTGCCTTTCTCCGAGTAGTTATCGGAATGGCCGGTGGAGTACTATTTTCATTTGGGCTGGGACCAAAGCAGCAAAATTGGGTTGAAAAGACGGTCGATTCTATTCACTTTCTTCCATTAAGTCTGATTGCCTATTTACTGCTGAGGCCAATCCTGATGGAGCAGTTCAATGGTTTTGCTTACACGTTTACTGAGCGTATAATATTTGAAATCATTATTTTGACTATACTGGTTGTACCTCTGACGTCAGTGCTTTCGGGGAACGAAATGAAGCGGGTGTTGAACGCAGAATTTATCAAGAGTGCGCGAGTTCTCGGGGGAAGTAACTTCCATATTTTCTGGAGGCATGTGCTGCCGCATATCGGACCACGCATGACAATTTTGCTTGGTCAGCAATTCATTCAGGTGCTGCTGATTTTTATGCACTTAGGAATTTTCAACTTCTTCTTTGGTGGAACCAACCTGACATTCGGAGCTGTCGGTGATCCACCGAGATCAATCACATATGAATGGTCAGGCATGCTTGGCTCAACAAATAATGCTCTTTCTTCAGGAAAGTATTGGATTGTTGCCTGGGTACTTCTCGCATTTATCCTTAGTATTTTTGCAATGCAGTTTATTATTCAAGGTGTAAAAGAAATCCAGCAGACTAAAGTTGGTGTTATTTATAACTTGCGTAAGATGAAGAAAAAACGTGATAAACGCGATACAGCAAACAAGCCTGACTACAACATTAATTCGGATAGCTTCCGAATGATTAATGGCGAAAAAATTAACGGTGCTCCGTAATTGGAACACCGTTATTTTTTGTTAATAGCCATAAATAGCCTTTGGCAGCATATTTTTTAATACTAAATGATCTAAGCTTTTAAACGTATAGCCTTGCTGTTTTAATTCCGTAATTAATTTATCCAAGGCTTGTGCATTATCTGAAGAAACAGTATGGAGAAGTATTACTGCACCGGGATGAATTTGTTTCATTATATTTTCATATGCGTATTTCCAGCCTTTTTGCTCACTGGTTTTCCAATCTGTAAACGCCAGCGACCAGAATATATGGATGTATCCCAGCTCATTTGCCCACTTAAGTGTCTTTTCGCTAAATATACCTTTTGGCGGACGCAAATATTTAAGGGTTGTCTGATTCGACACATCGGATACAGCCTGTTCTAAGGTTTCCAGTTCCTTTTTCATTGTTTCCTTTGATACGATAGTAAAATCCGGATGATGATACGAGTGATTTCCAATAATATGCCCTTCATCGACCATTCGTTGAACAAGATCTGGCTGACTTGTTACATAATGTCCTGTCAGAAAAAATGCAGCTGGAACGTTTTCTTTTTGAAGGACATCCAGAACTTCACTGGTATAGCCTTGCTCGTAACCGTTATCAAACGTTATATAAAGAACTTTTTCTCCAGAATCATCGGCGTAATAAGATCCGTATTTTTCCAGTATCTCCTTGTACTTGCCTATTTCCGGAATCTTGTGTTCGGTATTCTTTTTAAATCCCCATCCATAGCCATTACTCGCAAGAATCGTCTCACTAAACATAAAAAAAGTAAGGATAGACAAGATGAAAATTAATACTGAAAAAGTCCATTTTCGCATAACAACCCACCCATTTTTTCCTTACTTTTTCCATATTAATCGTTAATTATTCATTTTAAAGAATGATTGCGCCAATCCAGCCGAATATAAACAACGGAATGTTATAGTGCATAAACGTTGGAACACAAGTATCCCAAATGTGGTGGTGCTTACCATCCGCATTTAACCCGGAGGTTGGTCCAAGTGTACTGTCTGAAGCAGGCGATCCAGCATCACCTAATGCTCCAGCGGTTCCGATTAGTGCAGCTGTCGCCATCGGTGAGAATCCTGCTGCAATACAAATTGGTACGTAAAGTGCTGCTAAAATTGGAATAGTACCAAACGATGATCCGATACCGATTGTAACAACTAACCCAACAAGTAAAAGAATAAATGCTATTAATGGTTTATTGTTCCCAAGAAATCCAGAAGATACTTCAACTAATGCATTTACGGCACCAGTTTCGGTTAAAACTTTTCCAAATCCAGAAGCAACAAGCATAACAAAGGCAACTGTTCCCATCATGGAAATTCCATCCGAAACAACTTTATCTCCATTATTAAATGGTACAACAAGCAGTATGAACATGAGTACAAGACCAGTTAATGCACCGGCAATTAAATTCCCGGTTATTAATTGAACTGCTAACGCTGCTACAATGGCAATCAATGTTAGGAAATGACTTTTATTAAATTTAACTTGTTCCAAACTTGGTGCGGAAAAATTCACTTCACCGCCGCCTGCACCCGGAATCGATTCCCGATCTTTACGATAAGTTATAAACACAGCTATAAATAAACCAACTATCATACCGGAACCAGGTATTAGCATCGATAACGCTGACTCTGTAATCGTTATGTCAACTCCGCTTTGCTCCATCCCTTTAACGATTGCTTCGTGAAAAAGGAGGCCGAACCCTGCTGGAATCATAACATAAGGTGCTTTTAATCCAAATGTCAGGGCAGTTGCAACACCACGCCTGTCCATTCGCATGTCATCAAAAAGCTTTAATAACGGTGGAATTAAAATTGGTATAAATGCAATATGAACTGGTACAAGATTTTGAGATAATGATGCGACACCAGCAATTACCAGTAATGTTATTGTTTTCTTTCCAGTTAAAACTCGAATTAAGTAATTTACTAGAATCATCGTTATTCCTGTATAACTAATGGCAACGGCAAATGCTCCAAGCAGGACATAACTTAATGCTGTACTTGCTTGACCACCCATGCCGCTCACCAACATTTCAATTGATTCAATAATATTGAGTCCAGACATCAAGCCTGCAGTAATGGCTGCTGCAATAATTGCAATAATAACATTTACCCGCAGCAAACTTAGAATGGTCATGACTAGCACTGATACAACTACAACCCATTCCATTTTCGATTCCCCTCTCTATATCTATTACGTTATCTTTTATCATCATAAATTTAACACTTCATTATGATAAAGTATTAAAGTGATAAAATCAACCCCCTTTTTAAAAAAAGTCGCAGTTTGTGTCGGTTCTTCTGATGACTGTTTCCTGTACCAGTTCCGGTTAATGTTTTCGTTTTCCAGTTGAAAAAACGAGGCTGGGACATAACTAGAATTTCTACCTTAAAGACGAATAATAACAGGATAAGTTGTTTGGAACGTTCATTTTCAATGGCTAAATCTAATACGTAATTGATATAAACCTCGACATAGTGAAGATATTTTATTATTCTAATGATAGTTGAGTGCTTAAATTCGTTCCGGCAGAATACTTCGCTTTCCATGGGCACGACTCAGCCTCCTTGCCCCGGCAA